>JBDTEK010000318.1:0-9769 GCA_039922575.1 Ginsengibacter sp. | reverse complement strand
TGCCTTTTTCGTTTGTAAAAAAATAAATTCTAAACTTTCTCTTTCTTCGAAAAAATAAATTTCCGATTTTTAAAACATACTTTCCAAAGCATCTTAAAATAAAATTTTGAGCAACATGCTAACCGCCCGTGTCCTTCACGCAACGGTGATCCGCAGTAGCGATACCTATATCTACTACTTTTAATGCAATGGAAATTTTATAACATTCCCAGAAACCTTCTTAAGAAATAAAATATAAGTTTTTTAAAAGCCAACAGTTCAATGGGGTTAAAATATCGCTTCGTATTAAAGTTGCCGCCCGTTATCGCACTTTCAATGACCTAAATAATTAAACAACTCTGTTTACCTCACTTCCCCTGTCAATGGAATATCTCTCTTCAGCATTTCATCTCTGTTGGCCATATCCCAGGCAGTTAAGAAAATGAAGCGGACTCTTTTCTCCATAAGATCAAAATTTATTTTATCAACAGTGTCTGTTGGTTTGTGATAATCTTTATGAATACCGTCAAAATAAAAAATGATTGGAACGCCTTTTCTGGCGAAATTATAATGGTCGCTGCGGAAATAAATTCTCTCCGGATCTTTAGGATCATTGAATTTATAATCAAGTTCGAGTTTAGTGTATTTATTATTTACAGCAATACTTATCGGTTTTAAATCGCTGCTCAGTTTATCATCGCCAATTACATAAACATAGTTCATGCTGTCGCCATAATTCCTTCCCGGATCTATTCGCCCCACCATATCTGTATTTAGATCCACAGTAGTTTTATCCAAAGGGAAAACCGGATGATCTGAATAATATTCGGAACCCCACAAACCTTTTTCTTCGCCACTTACAGTCATAAAAACCACCGTTCTGCGAGGGCCGTGTCCATCCTGTTTTGCTTTGGCAAATGCCTCTGCCATTTCGATAACGCTTACTGTTCCGCTTCCATCATCATCGGCTCCATAATAAATGACATCACCCTTTTTCCCTAAATGATCGTAATGAGCTGTTAGAAAAACATACTCATCTTTTTTATCAGTTCCTTCTATATATCCGATTACATTGCTGGCTGAAAATTCAACACTGATTTTCTTAAAATCTAATTTTACCTTAATCTTTTTGTTTAACGAAACCTCATTTAAAGCATACTTCGCTTTTACTTTTCCTGCTATTTCACCAGCTTCTCTTTCCCCAAAAATGTTTTTTAACTGAGAAATAGTGAGGGTTGCCACCGTTAATTTTTCCTTTTCATTAAGATGTGGAAAATAGACATTTGTTTTTCTGGAACTTTCTGCAATGCTTTTTGGAATACTATCCCATGCAGAATTAACCAGTAAAACTGCAACAGCGCCTTTTTCTTTAGCCAATACAGCTTTCATAGTAGTGCTGAATCCCCATCTTGATGGCCTGTCAGAACCGCTAACTAAAAATCTTCCATCCACTTTCGGTTCACCATTTACAATTAAAACTACTTTCCCCTTTACATTTTTTCCGGCATAATCATCATAATTTTTATCCTCTATTCCATATCCGGCAAACACAATTTCAGTTGCCTTTAATTCATCCTCTTTAGAAGAACCCGGTGTCAAAATATAGTCTTTGCCATATACCAATTCATCGTTACCTATTTTAAAAGACTTTGGAATTAAGGTGTCCTTAAATAATGGATAATATTGTTGGTAACCCTTTAAAACCTCAGGGAATTTTAAACCAATCTCTTTAAACTGGGTTTCAATATAAGCGGCCGCTTTTCGTTGGCCTTCGGTACCTGTTTCACGTCCCTCCATTTCTGCGGATGCCACTATGGTCAATTGTTTTCTAAGGTCTTGCTGAGTAATAGTTTCAGCGTATTTCCAGGCTGCATCATCCTGGGCAAATGAACTGACTTCAAATAGGAATAAAGTAATTAATAATAGAAAATATTTTCTCATAAAAGGCTTGTTTTTTGTTTGGGGGTAAATATAAAAGAGAAAGAGTAATTTTAATTACCGCTTGTGTAATGAAAATAAAAAGATTTCCGTAATTAATTTCAGAATATTGGCGAAGATTTCACGGTAACGAATGAAGAATTAGAAAGAGATTTTGCTACCCGCAGAAATTAATAAAATCATTGACACAATTCCCGAAAGTATAGGATGGTATGATACAATCTCAGTCGCAATTATAGGAAAAATTATTATTCTTTCAACATGCTAAACAATAATGGATCGTACTCAAATTACATACATGCAATTTTATTCACCCTGCTTTCATGCCTGCCTCCTTCAAAATCTGTGGTCATAAATATATCAATCATTTTTTCTACATCGTTCTCGCGCACAAATCTCCCGGGGATGCAAATGATATTGGCGTTATTATGTTTGCGTGCCAGTTCGGCAAGTTCTTCTCCCCAGCAAACTGCGGCTCTTATTTGTTGATGCTTGTTGGCAGTAATCGCTACTCCGTTTCCACTACCACAAATTAATATCCCAAATGCCGCGGCTTTACTTTCTACTTCCTTAGCAACCGGGTGCGCAAAATCCGGATAATCAACAGAATTCGTTGAGTGAGTTCCGAAATCTTTATAGGCTATATTTTTTGAATCAAGAAATGAAATGATAGCTTCTTTATATTCGAAGCCGGCATGGTCGCAGCCAATGGCTACCGGTAACGATAAATTGAATTGAGACATGACAGAAGATTTACTTCGGCAAAGGTAAAAATATCTTTTTTTATAAGAAATATTACTTCAAGACCCATTATAATCGCCCAAAGCCGAACTCTTTTTAAAATTATCAACTTAAATGATAACGGAATTACTTTTGTAAAAAGATGAATTGATGCGCTCTGCTTAGATAATGATAACTATCATAACCCGGGTGCCTCACCCCGACCCTTCCCCTTCCGGAGAGTGGCTCAACCCTATTACCAGAAATAGTTTGGTGGATTTTGAATTTTTTTTGTCGGGCAATAATGTTTCACAAACCCAAAACTTTGCGATTTAAATTTTCATCTTTAACTGTGGCAGCAAAATCGTCAAATGCCTTATCGGTTACCCTGATGATATTCTTACTGATCAATTCAGCTCCTTCTTTTGCGCCATCTTCCTGGTTTTTGATACAGCATTCCCATTCCATTACTGCCCAGCCGTCATATCCATATTGAGTGAGTTTGCTGAATATTTTCTTAAAGTCAACCTGGCCATCGCCCGGAGAGCGGTACCTCCCGGCCCTGTTGAGCCAGCTTTGGTATCCACCAAAAGTTCCCTGCTTACCGGTGGCATTAAATTCTGCATCTTTTACATGAAACGCTTTGATCCTATCATGGTAAAAGTCTATGTATTGAATATAGTCAAGGCATTGCAATACAAAATGGGAAGGGTCGTAAAGTATGCAGGCGCGCGGATGATTATTCACTTGTTTTAAAAACATTTCATACGTTTCGCCATCAAAAAGATCTTCACCAGGATGTATTTCATAACAAACATCTACACCATGATGATCAAATTCATTTAAAATTGGTAGCCACCTTTTTGCCAATTCTTTAAAACCTTCTTCTACCAAACCTTCCGGCCTTTGAGGCCATGGATGAAATGTATGCCATAGAAACGAGCCGCTGAAAGTAGCATGGGCTTTCAATCCCAAATTATGCGAAGCTTTTGCTGCATACATTAATTGTTGTACAGCCCATTGCTGGCGTGCTTTCGGATTCTTGCGATATTTTTCGGGGGCAAAACTGTCAAATAGTAAATCGTACGCCGGATTTACCGCAACCAATTGTCCTTGTATATGAGTGGATAATTCCGTTATTTCCAAACCGGATTCATTCACCAATCCCTTTAATTCATCTGCATAAGTTTTACTTTCTGCTGCTTTTTTAAGGTCAATAAATCTATCATCTGTTGTAGGAATCTGCACTCCAATAAACCCGAGATTTTTTGCCCATTGGCAAATGTTTTTTAAATTATTAAATGGCGCGTCGTTGCCGATAAATTGCGCCAAAAATATTCCGGGACCTTTGATTGTTTTCATTTCAATATAGTTTTATGAATTGGAGTTAAGCAAACGAAAATGAATTTTAATATCGTCATTCTTTATCATACTCATATTAATTGAACTTCTTTAATTTTGTTCAAATGATTTAAAATTACCAAAGGTTAAATTAGTGAGTTTTTCAAATTATATAATCTATAGCCTTTTCGATTGTGAAGGTAAAATGAAAAACAATAGTTTTATATATTTAACCTGATCAAAAACTAACGAAAAAATGTAAAGAAAATAATCTAATAAGGTTCAAAAAACAAAGTTGAACGTTAGAAAATGAAAATTTCTATACATTAAAGTTAGTCCATTTTTCCGTTGACTTGCCCGATGCCACTACATTTTCAATAAACGCCATTCCGCGAACGCCATCTTCTGCACCAGGGAAATCCAGCATTTCTTTAGTCGGCACTTTACCTTCCAGTTTACAAAGCAAGGTTTGTGCGAAGTTGTGATATATGTTGCCGAAAGCTTCTAAATAACCTTCAGGATGGCCACCCGGTGTACGGCAATTTTGTGTGGCAAAAGGACTTAAAATATTCGTATAATTTTTACCTGCTCTTAATATTTGTTCAGGCGCATCCAACCATTTTACAAATAAAGTATTCGGTTCCTGCTGCGCCCATTCCACACCTCCCTTTTCACCATACATTTTAAATTTCAAATTATTTTCTTCACCTGCAGCAATCTGAGAAGCAATTAAAACACCCGGTACATTATCTTCAAATCTCAACAATACATTTCCATCATCGTCCAAAGCTCTTCCGGGAACCATGATATTCAAATCGGCACAAACCTTTGTAATTTTCAAACCTGAAATATATTCGGCAAGGTGCGCGGCATGTGTGCCTATATCGCCCATGCTACCGGCTTTGCCCGATTTTTTTGGATCGGTACGCCAGGCGGCCTGTGTATTGCCTTCCTTTTCCGATGGTTTACTTAGCCATCCCTGCGAATACTCTACTATTATCTTTCTTGGCTTTCCGAAAACGCCTTCCTGCATCATAGCACGTGCCTGTTTTACCATCGGATAACCCGAATAAGTATGGGTGAGGCATAGTTGCAATCCTGTTTTTTCCACTTCCTTTTTTAATTCCTTCGCTTCTTCCAAAGTAAACGTCATTGGCTTTTCAATGATTACATTGAATCCGTTTTCAAGGGCCATCATTGCAGGAGCAAAGTGAGCGAAGTTGGGAGTAACGATCGTTATAAAATCCAACCGCTTATTCTCCGCCATTTTACTTTCCTTAGCAATCATTTCTTCATAGGAGAGATAAATTCTGTCTTCAGGCAAAAACAATTCACGTCCCGATTCTTTTGCCATTTCAGGATGACTACTTAATGCGCCGGCGCACAGTTCGATTAACCCATCCATATTAGCTGCAATACGATGTATGGCGCCAATGAAGGCATTTTTACCGCCGCCTATCATTCCCATCCTTAATTTTCTCATAAATACTTTGTTTTATAGATTTAAAATTGAAGATTTGTAACGTTATTCAAAAAAAAATCAAAAAAATAGATTTTTCTTTGTCTAAGATAAAATACTTGTTTTAAAAATAGTATATTTAAATATTTCCAATACTAATCAGTTAAAAGTTATCAATGAAACTTACCACAAGATTGCAGCTTTCTGTTATGATGTTTATTGAGTTTTTTATTTGGGGCGCATGGTTTGTTACCCTGGGCACTTTTTTGTTCAATAACCTCGGAGCCAGTGGTTCACAGAGCGCTTCTGTCTTTTCAACTCAATCGTGGGGAGCCATTATCGCTCCTTTCATTATAGGGTTAATCGCAGATAGGTATTTTAATGCTGAAAAGATTTTAGGAGTATTACATTTAGTAGGTGCGGTATTAATGTATCAAATGTACAATGCACCCGACATTTCTGTTTTTTATCCCTACGTGCTGGCTTACATGATCTTGTTTATGCCTACGCTTGCTTTGGTAAATTCAATCTCTTTTAACCAGATGAATGATCCTGAAAAAGAGTTTTCAAGCATCAGGGTTTGGGGCACCCTAGGCTGGATAGTTGCGGGATTGCTGATCAGCTTCGTTTTTATCTGGGACTCAGAAGCTGGTGTGAAAGCCGGTTTAATGAGAAATACTTTTTTACTGGCCTCCATCGCCTCTTTGGTTTTAGGGCTTTATAGTTTTACGTTACCAAAAACACCTCCCAAAGTAACAAAAGGTACAAAGGTGAAAATATCGGAAATAATGGGTCTGGATGCTTTAAAATTGTTGAAGGACAAAAATTTTCTCCTGTTCTTTATAGCGTCTATTCTTATTTGTATTCCATTGGCATTTTATTATCAATATGCCAATCCGTTCTTATCAAACATTGGTGTGGAAAATCCTACCGGCAAAATGACGATCGGGCAAATATCCGAAGTGTTTTTTCTTTTGTTGTTGCCTGTCTTCTTCAAAAGGTTCGGGTTCAAAAAAACAATCCTCATTGGCATGCTGGCATGGGCGTTGCGCTATGCATTATTTGCTTATGGAAATGCCGGTGAATTGAGTTTTATGCTAATAATCGGAATCGCATTGCATGGTGTTTGTTATGATTTCTTTTTTGTATCGGGGCAAATATATACCAATGCAAAAGCAGGAATAAAATACAAAAGCGCCGCACAGGGATTAATTACTTTAGCCACTTATGGCGTAGGTATGCTTATCGGTTTTGAAATAGCCGGCCTCATAGCCGATACTTATCAAACCTCTGAAACTGTATTTAACTGGAAAATGATATGGATCATTCCTTCTGGTATAGCGGCTGTTGTATTTTTATTATTTGCTATTTTCTTTAATGATAAAAATGAGAAAGTTGTTGATCAAAATTTAAATGTTTAATTATGCCAATGAAACAAAACAGGAGAACCTTGTTAAAAAATATTGCCATGGGCACAGGTGCCGTCATTGCTGCACCCGCGATTTCGTTTGCTAAAAATTTTGAAAAAGAAAAAGATCATCAATTGAAAGGCAACATCAATCATTCAGTTTCACGTTGGACTTTTGGTTATCTTTCTTTAGATGAATTGTGCAAAGCAGTCAAGGAAATCGGATTCAATGCCATTGATCTTGTTGGTCCAAAAGATTGGCCTACCCTTCAAAAGCACGGAATCTACAGCTCAATGTGCTATACAGCGGGTGATAACAATTTGTATAATGGATTAGATAATCCAAAATATCACGATCAACTGATACAGGAATATTTAGAAGTAATACCTGTGATGGCTAAAGCAAAATATAAAAATCTCATTTGCTTCAGTGGTAAGCGTGAAGGAATGGATGATGAAACAGGAATGAAAAATTGTGCAACAGCATTAAAGAAAATCTTACCACTGGCAGAAAAAAACGGCGTTACTTTAGTGATGGAATTGTTGAACAGCAAGATAGATCATAAAGACTATATGTGCAATCATACATCCTGGGGAGCCGAATTGTGCAGGCAAATTAGTTCTGAAAATTTTAAATTATTATACGATATTTATCACATGCAAATTGAGGAAGGAGATGTGATAAGAACCATCAGAGATCATCACCAATACATTGCACATTACCATACCGGCGGCGTCCCCGGAAGGCATGAAATAAATGAGACTCAGGAATTGTACTACCCTGCCATTATGAAAGCAATTAAAGAAACAGGTTTTAAAGGATATGTGGCACAAGAATTTATGCCAACACGTCCAAATAAATTAGATTCTCTTAGAGAGGCGATTAAGATTTGCGATGTATGAAATAGTTATTCGTAATAAGCTATGAGTTGTGAGCTATTAGCCAAAACAATACAACAATGAAACAACAAACCAAAAGCAATACGACAATAAAACAATACAACCATTTAACAATATAACCCCTACCCTTCAAAATAAATAATTCTTATTATGGCAGATAATACTTACGATGCGATTGTGATTGGCTCCGGAATTTCCGGCGGCTGGGCAGCAAAAGAACTTACCGAAAAAGGCCTCAAAACGATTATGTTGGAAAGGGGAAGAAATATTGAGCACATAAAAGATTATGTAAATGCGCAAAAAGGACCATGGGAGTTTCCGCACCGTGGAGGAAGAACGCAGGAAATGATAAAAGATTACCCTGTTTTGAAAAGAGATTACCCTTTAAACGAAATGAACCTTAGTTACTGGGCAAATGAAAAAGATTGTCCTTATACAGAAATAAAACGATTCGATTGGTTTAGGGGATACCAGGTGGGCGGCCGTTCTTTAACCTGGGGAAGGCAAAGCTACCGATGGAGCGATTTGGATTTTGAAGCCAATGCAAAAGAAGGCATCGCTATCGACTGGCCTATCCGATATAAAGACATTGAACCCTGGTACACTCACGCAGAAAAATTTGCCGGAATAAGTGGCTCCAAAGAAGGGTTGCCGCAACTCCCTGACGGATACTTTTTACCCGCAATGGAAATGAATTGCGTAGAAAAAGATGTGTCTAAAAGAATGAAAGAACATTATAACAATAAACGCAGTATGATCATTGGCCGTACGGCTAATATTACCCAACCATTACAGAATCGCGTTAATTGTCAATACCGTAACAAATGCTGGCTCGGTTGCCCATTTGGCGCTTATTTCAGCACACAATCCTCTACTTTACCGGCCGCAATGAAGACCGGCAATTTAACCGTTCGTCCATGGTCTATCGTTACAAAAATCCTGTACGATAAGGACACGAAAAAAGCGAAAGGAGTGGAAATACTTGATGCTGAAACAAACAAAACATATCAATATTTTGCAAAAATTATTTTTTTAAACGCATCCACTTTCAATAGCGCATGGATATTAATGAATTCTGCTACAGATGTATGGCCCGATGGGCTGGGAAGCAGCAGCGGAGAACTCGGACATAATATAATGGATCACCACCTGGGAGTGGGCGCTTCAGGCAGAGTAGAAGGTTTTGATGACAGATATTATTTTGGCAAACGGCCCAACGGTATCTATATTCCCCGGTACCGAAATTTCTTCGGTGATAAAAGAGATTATTTAAGGGGTTTCGGTTACCAGGGTGGGGCAAGCAGGGAAGGATGGAGTCGCGAAATAGCTGAAATGAATATAGGCGCCGATTTCAAAGATGCATTAGGAGAACCCGGTAATTGGACTATGGGCATCGGCGGCTTTGGAGAAATATTGCCTTATCACGAAAATAAAATCACAATACACAAAACGAAAAAAGATAAATGGGGGTTAAATACTTTATCTTTTGACGCTGAATGGAAAGAAAATGAAAGAAAGATGCGCATAGATATGCAGAATGATGCAGTTGAAATGCTGCAGGCTGCGGGAGTAAAGGATGTAAAAGGCCATGATGGCGACGGTACTATTGGCCGTGGCATTCATGAAATGGGAACCGCCCGCATGGGATTAGACCCTAAAACTTCCGTTTTAAATAAATGGAACCAGGTATGGGATGCGCAAAATGTATTTGTAACAGATGGATCCTTTATGGCTTCAGCAGCATGCGTAAATCCTTCTTTAACTTATATGGCAATGACTGCCCGTGCTGTAGATCATGCCGTAAGTGAATTGAGGAGACAAAATATATAAATCGGTTTTCTTTTATGCTGAAAAAAAATATGATAAAATGAATGAAGAAAATGAAAATAAAAAGCCTGGCTTATCAAGAAGAAAATTTATAAGGAATACGGGGTTAGCTGCGGCAGGATTCATGATTATTCCCCGTCATGTTCTGGGTGGAAAAGGATTTATTGCCCCCAGCGATCGTTTAACAATTGCAAGCA
>JBDTEK010000317.1:0-10060 GCA_039922575.1 Ginsengibacter sp. | reverse complement strand
AATCAAAAATTTCAAGTTGCCCCAAAGGGATTGAAAAAAATAAAAGTGGATGAAAATTTTTATGTGATGAATAAAGAAATTAAAGAAGGTTAATATTTGAATATTCCACCCGAAGAATTTTGTCAGGATTAACATGTTTAGAAGCATACATAATCTCTTTACCCATGATCTTATCATTCGGGCCTATATCTTAAACGATCTTCAAATAGACTTTTTACAATAGTTGTGAGCGCACTTTAAAAGCGCAAATAAAGTATATCATTTTTTGTATGGTGATATTTCAAATTATTTATACAAAAAAGGGCAATTCAAAATGCCGCTTCTTATTAAAGGTTGCCAACCTTGGAAAGAGAGTTTGTAAATGCAGGAATGAAGTTTTTAAGGTTGGCAACCTTTGCCCCATTTTGAAATACAATCAACAAAACATTCA
Source organism: Ginsengibacter sp. (assembly GCA_039922575.1). Classification (GTDB taxonomy): domain Bacteria; phylum Bacteroidota; class Bacteroidia; order Chitinophagales; family Chitinophagaceae; genus Ginsengibacter. The sequence continues at coordinate 9,630 of JBDTEK010000317.1, read as the reverse complement.
TTTTTAAAAGCGCAATAATATTGTAAACAAGATATTTACGCTTAATTTAGGGCTTAATTTTCTTTATGTCGCAAGTACGAAGGCAAAGCATTATTTCAACAATTTTTGTTTACGCAGGATTCTTTATCGGATTCATTAATACTTATCTTTTTACGCGCCAGGGTTCTGCATTTACGCCGTCAGAATACGGGATGACCGGTATATTTATTGCAGTCGGTAATCTGATGTTTGCCTTTGCAAACCTCGGTATGGTTTCGGTTGTTTATAAATTTTATCCTTATTACAATGATAATCTTCCCAAAAAGAAAAATGATCTTTTAACCTGGACTTTTCTGATTAGTTTTATAGGCTTTTGTCTTGTAATACTTGCGGGCTTTGTGTTTAAGGGATTGGTAGTAAGAAAGTTTGGAGGTAATTCACCGCTTTTTCTTCAATATTATTTTTGGATATTTCCTTTTGGGTTTTCAATTTTATTATTTTCTATGCTTGAAGTTTTTGCCTGGAATATCCGCAAGTCTATTTTAACTACTTTTCTCAAAGAGGTTTTGTTCAAAGTGCTCACTCTTTTACTTATCTTTTTATTAAGTTTTAAAGTTATAAATAGCTTTGATACATTCATAAAAATGTATGCATATACTTATGGCATACCTGCTTTTGTGCTATTATTTTATTTGTTGTGGAAGAAGGAATTCAATGTAACTTTTACTATTAGCCGTGTAACCAAAAAGTTTTATAAAAAAATGGTTTCCATGGCTACACTGGTTTACTTCGGTGGTACCATTTACATGATTGCTACTTTTATTGATACGATCGTGATCATGTCGTTACTTGGAACTGCTGAGGCTGGGATTTTTGCTTTAGGAAGTGTGGTTGCAGGTTTGGTACAGGCACCGCAAAGAGGCGCTATAGCCGCATCAATACCTGTTTTGTCAAAGGCATGGAAGGATAAGGACTTGAAAAAGATAAATTTAATTTATCAACGTTCAGGGATCAATTTACTTATCGCATCCCTTGGAATTTTTCTGATAGTATGGCTCAGCTACGAAGATGCTGTAAATACTTTTAAACTGAAACCAGCCTACCTGGAATCTCTATGGATATTTTTCTTTCTCGGCCTGGCGCGTGTCGTTGACTTAGGTACAGGCGTTAATTCTCAGATAATAGGTACCTCTGTATTTTGGCGTTTCGAATTTGTGAGTGGTATGGTTCTTCTTGCCCTGGCTGTACCATTAAATTATATGCTCGTAAAAGAGTTTGGTATTGTAGGTGCAGGTTATTCTAATTTAATTTCACTGACGGTTTACAATGTAATCCGGCTTGTATTTCTTAAAAGAAAATTTGACATGCACCCTTTCAGTTACAAAACCATTTATGCTGTGGTACTGGCGTTTTTGTGCTATGGCATTTGTTATTATGCTTTTATGAACTTTCATGGATTTTTAGGGATGATCGCTAAAAGTTTTGTGTTTGTTGCCTTGTATGGTGGCTCGGTTATTTATTTTGATCTTTCTCCGGATGTGCTTCCTGTGCTTGAAACTATTACAAAAAGATCCGGAATAAAAAGGAACAAATAGCGGATAACTAATTTGACTTACTTTTTTTTAAAATGAAAATGACCTCGTAGCCTTGCCGGGGCCCAATTGAATTTTTACATTCTTCATATTTTTCAAAAGTAAAAAGATGACTAAATAATTTTTTGTATTTCGCATCATTGATAATATAAGGAGGTTCAGTGTCTACAAATTTTTTATTAAAAAAGACGCCTGCTATTTTTCCCCCATCATTAAGGAGATCATAGCATTTTTGTACATACTTTTCTTGAAGTGATGGGTGGAGAGCACAGAAAAAGGTTTGTTCCAAAATAAGATCATATTTCCCTTTGTGATCGAAAAAGTTTTCGTTGATGATTTTTAATGGCTTGCCATTATACTTTTCTTTTAGTTTGCCTGTAACCACATTTGAAAAGTCAATAAGCGTTACATTCGTAAATCCCTTTTCCAATAAATATTCAGCTTCGTAAGCATTTCCGCAACCCGGTATCAGTATTTTTAAATTGGTGTCTTTTATGGTGTCAATGTAACTTTTTAAAGGCGGCGAAACCTGTTTCATATCCCAACCGGTTTCATTATTTAAATAGCGATGATCCCAATAATCAGGAGATATTAGTGGGGTATTTTCCTTTGCTGTTTTTGATTGCATGATTAATTGTTTTGTTGACAATAATGAAGTTTAATTTTACATTCTCTCCGGTACTTTTACGCCTAAAAGATAAAGTCCGTTTTTAATTATATTGGCCGTCATAACGGAGATCATTAAACGTAGTTGTTTCTTTTCTTCGTTTTCCGCATTGATAACCGAATGTTCTACATAAAATGAATTATAAAGTTTGGCAAGGTTAAAAACATAATTGGCTATGATGGAAGGATTCATTTCGCTTGCCGCTTCTTCAATTGTATTGCTATATTTTTCCAAAAACAATATCAATTGCCTTTCCAATGGGAGTAATTTGCTAAAGGTCAAATGCTCACTGTTCGCCGATTCTTTTCCATCATCTGCCTTCTTTAATATTGATTGAATTCTTGCATAAGCATATTGCACAAACGACCCGGTAAATCCGTGAAAATCTATGCTTTCGTCCGGATTGAAGATCATTCTTTTTTTAGGATCGACACGTAATAAATAAAATTTCATAGCGCCAAGTCCGAGTGTTTCATATAATACTTTTAATTCCTCCACAGTAAAGTCTTTTACTTTTCCAAGTTCTTCTGTGTGCTTTGCAGCCACGGCTACCATTTCATCAATCAAATCATCTGCATCAACCACTGTCCCCTCACGGCTTTTCATTTTTCCCGTTGTCAATTCCACCATTCCATAGCTTAAATGAAAAATATTATCTGCAAATGGCATCCCTAATTTCCTTACAATTTCTTTGAGCACTTTCATGTGGTACAATTGCTCATCGCCTATTACATAAATACTTTTATCTAAATGGTAATCTTCAAATTTCAGTTTGGCCAGGCCAATATCCTGCGTGATGTAAACTGAAGTGCCATCACCTCTTAAAACTAATTTTTCATCGAGCCCTTTGTCTGTAAGATCAATCCATACACTCCCATCTTCTTTTTTAAATAAAATATTTTTTTTCAAACCTTCGTACACAAAATCTTTACCCAAAAGATAGGTGTTGCTTTCATAAAAGGTATGATCAAAATCGCTTCCAATGCGGTGGTATGTTGCATCGAAACCTTTATACACCCAGCCATTCATTGTGCTCCATAGTTCTTTTACATCCGGTTTTCCTTGTTCCCAATCCAGCAGCATTTGCTGGGTCTTTTTCATAATAGGAGCTTCTTTTTCTGCTTCTTCCTTTGTTTTGCCCTGTTGAATTAATTCTTCTACTTCTTTTTTATATTTATCATTAAATTTTACATAGTATTCGCCAACAAAATGATCCCCTTTTTGTTGTGTGGATTCAGGTGTGGCGCCATTGGCAAACATTTGCCATGCAATCATGCTTTTACAAATATGGATTCCCCTGTCGTTTACAATAGCTGTTTTGATTACCTCATTTCCGTTGAATTTCAATATTTCGGCTACGCTCCATCCTATAAAAATATTTCTCAGGTGCCCGAGATGCAATGGTTTGTTTGTGTTGGGCGAGGAATATTCTACCATCACCTTTTTATTATTCGCAGGCTTTTTGCCAAACAATTTATTGTTATAATTTTTTTCCAGCAAAGAAGTTAATTCACTTTCTGTAATTTGGAGGTTTAAAAACCCTTTGATCACGTTGAAGGAAGAAAAAAGATCAGCATAATTTTTCAATAAATATTCCCCTAATTCTTTGCCCAAATTTTCAGGAGACTTTTTCAACGTTTTTACTAATGCAAAAAGCACGATGGTGTAATCACCGGTAAATTCAGGTTTAGTTTCATTGATCTGAAAGTCTTTTTCAGAAAATTGAAGCCCATACAATTCCTGTAAACTCTCTATTGCCGCAGATTGTATCGTTGTTGTAAATGCCATATCTAATGTAAATGATTGGCAAAATTAAGTTTAGTTGAGGAGAAAAGTTTATTTTGAAAAAAAGTGCAATTGAAGGATCAGGTTTGTTGGCTTATTGCAAAAGTTAATTAATATTTTGCAGGTGCATCCGAGATTGTCGCATGGTTTCACTGATTGTGGGCGGTGGTACACCGCCCACGGCGCGCTGCCCCATTTTGTGTTCCCACCAACCGGCGACAATTTTGGATGCAACCGATTTTCTGTAGTAAAGAATTAATTTGCAAATAAGTTTACTTTAAGCAGTCCACATGGTTAATCCATATTTAGTAAATGTATAATTCCGCACTTCGCCACCAAATTTTTTTAACTCTGCTATCACCGCGTGCCTTGTATTGCCGGGGCAGTAGAAGGTCATAAAACCGCCGCCTCCTGCGCCACTTATTTTTCCGCCTGTAGCTCCTGCTTTCTTCGCCGATTCATAAATTTCTTCAATGTGGCTGTTACTTATATTATGCGCCATCAGCCGCTTTTGCTGGAATCCGAAATCTAATATTTCTCCAAACTCATTTAATCTCCCTTGCAATAATGCCTCTTTCATTCTTTTTGCCTGCGCTTTTAGCTGATGCATGGCTTCTATACTTTTTTCATTTTTGTTGTTTACATTTTTTACCTGTTCATCAATGATAGAAGCACTTTCCCTGCTTGTAGAAGTAAAATACAAAACAAGGTTATTTTCCAATTCATGCAGGTATTGGGATTTTATTCTCAATGGATTTACAATCACTTTATCATCCTCAGAAAATTCCATAAAATTGACACCACCAAACATTGCTGCATATTGATCTTGTTTTCCACCGGTGAGATTGAGGTCTTTTCTTTCTATTTGATATGCATAATGTGCAATATCATAATCGCCCAATGGGAGTTTGAGCCACTCTACAAACGCGCCTATGATAGCGACTACCAAAGTAGAAGAGGTGCCTAAACCAGAACCTGCAGGTGCATCTACAAAAGTTGATAATCTGAATCCGGTTAATGGGAATTTATAATCCTTTTGAATGCGGTTGTAAACACCTTTTAACAAATCCAGTGTTCCATTAATGGGTAACTCTGATCTTAAATCAAAATGCTGTTCTTCTTTTCTGTCGGATGCTTCTACAATTATTTTATTTTCGGTGATGGGCTCTATGTTTGCATACGCAAAAAGTGAAATGGTCGCGTTTAAAATAGCGCCGCCAAACTGGTCGCTGTACGGACTCACATCTGTACCGCCACCGGCAAGGCCAATGCGCAAGGGAGCTTTACTGCGATAGATCATTAAAGTAAATTTCTTTTAAAAAATTAGTTGGACTCATCACAGGCAATGATGGAAATAGGTAAGTGAAATCCTTTACATTCCTTGTAATAAAATAATTCATTTTAGCTTTTGAAGCTAAGAAGTATAATAAGCCATCCTCAGTGTCTTTATACTTTTCAATTGGATAATATAAAATGTCTTTTGAAAAAGGAATAAAGTTGATCGTTTTACAAATTTCTCTTAATACGGGAAGTGCATCAATCTTTTGTTTTTGCAGCACGTAAAAAGAAGTAGTAACGGTACTTTCAGAGATAAATAATTCAATTTTTTCAAGTTCCGCGAGATACATAATTTCATTTATCGCATCCAGTTCATGCTTTCTTTCCTGCACATAATCAATAATGATATTTGTGTCTAAAAATAGTTTATATATCATATTTCTCATCTAAATGTTCGTGCCAGGCTTTTTTATAATCATAATTTTCCGGCAGCGGTTTCGCATTCTTTGTATATTTTCTTATTCTTTCAAGTAATGAAGGTTCAGATGGTTTTGCATTTTTTTTATCTGAATTATTTTTTGAGAATCTGTCCAGGTATTCTTCCACCACAGATGAAAGGCTCACTCTTCTTTTGGCGCTTGCTCTCTTCGCGCGGGCAATAACTTTATCATCTACATTTAAAGTTAATTTAGTTTTCATATTTTCTTTTTCATAAAGTTACGTAATTAAATATAGTTACGTGAACAATTAAAATCGCATACTTAAAATTGCCTCTGTCATTGCCTTCCAGGAATATTTTTTCTTTTCTTCGCGTAGGTAGGGCAGAAAATAATTTTCTCCCAGTGAAAAATATTCTGCTATTTTTTCTGCCAGGCTTTCTGCATTTGCTTCTGCGATCAATCCAACTTTTTTATCAGGCACCAATGATGGCAAACCGCCTACATTGGTAACGATCATGGGAATTTCAAAATGATAGGCGAGAGGGGTAACGCCACTTTGCGTAGCATGACGATAAGGTTGTACTACGCAATCCGCTGCGCATAAATAATACTTTACTTCACTGTCTGAGATGAAATTGGTATGCAAAATAAGATTATCTTTTATTGCAGGATCATTTAATAGTTGATGGTAATTTTTTTCATCTTCATAAAATTCTCCGGCTATCAACAATTTAATATTTGATGAGGAAGTATCTTTTTTTAAAATTTTCATTGCTTCAAGCAACGTATCCAGCCCTTTGTATTTTCGGATGAATCCAAAAAATAAAATCACTTTATCATCAGCATTGATTGCTAATTTTATCCTGGCTTTTGTTTTATTTATCTTTTCTCCAAAATTATCATACAAAGGATGTGGTACAAATTGAGCAGGTTTCGTTTTGGCAAACAGATGAAGGTCTGCAAGTACTTTTTGACTCATAGTAATGAAGCCATCTATTGGTTTTAAAAAATATTTTGTAAAAATTTTATCACCAGTCCGTTTCTCATGTGGAAATATATTATCGGCAATGCAAATAACTTTTGTGTATTTATTTTTTTTTACTCTCCTCAATATGGTTCCGAGGCATGGCCCCATAAAAGGCAGCCAGTATCTTACAACAATAATATCCGGTTTTATCTTTTTCAATTCGTTTCCGACGGCGATCCAATTAGGTGGATTTACTGAATTTATTTTTACTTTTATCGGAATACCTTCCGGCGCAGGCTCGTCTGAGAGCTGCGTAGTTCCGGGGAAAAGAAATGAGGGATATTGGTATGAAAAAGTATAAATGGTAGTATCGAACCCCTGATCAATAAATTCTTTTGCAAGCCTTTCATCATAGGATGCAAGGCCGCCGCGTAACGGATGCGCCGGCCCGATGATGATAATCTTTTTGACAGAATTTTCTTGCAAAATAATCGAACGGATTTAAAGGACTGTAATTGAATAATTGCAAATTAGCACAAAAGCTAATTAATTCTATCTTCAATTTGATAATGATTTCTTTCCGGTCCATTTCTTGAAATTAATTCGCTGATGAAACCTGCAAGAAACAATTGTGTGCCAATGATCATAGCAACTAAGGCTATGAAAAATAATGGCCTTTGCGTCATCCCGGTCTGATCAAAAAAGAACTTAGTAATGGTGAGATATATGAAAACAATAAACCCGAATAAAAATGACAGCGTTCCCCACAAACCAAAAAAATGCATAGGATTTTTTCTAAATTTTCCTACAAACATGATGGATGCCAAATCGAGGAAACCATTTATAAAGCGATCCCAGCCAAATTTGGTAACTCCGTATTTTCGTGGGCGGTGCTCCACTACTTTTTCTCCGAATTTTCTAAAGCCGGACCACTTTGCAAGCAGCGGAATGTAGCGATGCATTTCTCCATAAACTTCAATGCTTTTTACCACTTTCTTTTTGTAAGCCTTGAGGCCGCAATTAAAATCGTGCAAATAAATTCCGCTTGCTTTCCTGGTGGCAGCGTTAAATAATTTGGAAGGTAAATTTTTGGTTAATTTGCTATCGTATCTTTTTTTCTTCCAGCCGCTTACAATGTCATAATCATTTGTCAGTATCATTTTACGCAGTTCGGGAATTTCATCAGGGCTGTCCTGCAAGTCTGCGTCCATTGTAATTATCACATCTCCTTTTACTATTTTAAAACCTTCGTTAAGCGCTGCGCTTTTTCCATAATTTCTTTGAAATCTGATTCCTTTCACCAGGGGATTTTTTTCATGAATTTGTTGAATCACATTCCATGAATCATCCGTACTTCCATCATCCACCATTATGATTTCATAAGTATAATTATTTTCATCCATCACACGCTTTATCCATGCCTCCAATTCGGGTAATGATTCTTCTTCATTGTAAAGCGGAACTACTATGGAAATGTCCATTATTGGCCAATTTGGTTGATGTCGCCGGCAAATTTGTTGGGCTCTTTTTTAGTAACTGCCGCACCGATGAGGCTGGCAATAGCACCAAAAAATAGATAACCAATCAAAGTGCCGCCAATAAGAAATACCATGAAAAATTTCCTTGTCATCTCCAGTCCTGCATTTATTTGATCTTCATTTATATTGTTTTTCGACTGCATGGCTTTACGCGCTTCATCCATTGCTTTTTCTTTAAATTCAGGAAAAAGTACAATAAAAATGATGAAATAAATGACCATAATAGCCGTAACCATGGCAGCTACTTTAAAGCCGTGTGCAAAATAATTTCCAAAAGTAGAGTTATGGTCTATTTGTTTCCCGTAGGTCATGACAGACCAAATGATTCCGCCAATGAAAATAATATATCCAATATACTGTAAGGGGCCGTTGGTTTTTATGTCGAGAAAATAGGTAGTCAGAGTAAGAATTATGAGGATAAGCCCTATCACAATTCCTTTTGTAGATGTTGGAGTAATCGTTTGTTCCATAATTTTTTTTATTTCTTAGTAAACATTTCTTCTGACAAAAATAGCTTGTCTCCATTAATAATCCCAATTGCCTTTCCTTTTAATTTTTTTCCAATAAATGCGTTGTTAATGCATCTTGAGAAAATATCTTTTTTATCCAAAAAATATTCCTCATCAGGGATGAACAATGTTATGTTGGCGTTTTCACCTTCTGCTACTACTGGTACCTGCAAATTAAAGATCCGGCGAATGTTTTCAGTCTGCATTTTAATGAAAGTATCTGTAGAAATTCCACATATTCCTGCGGTGCCAAAGACACTTTCTAAACCTTCCATGCCGTTTTTTGCGTATTCAAACTCGCACACTTTATGATCCCAATCCTGGGGTTGGTGGTGAGATGCAATAAAGTCTATTACGCCATTTTTGATTCCTTCTCGCAAAGCTTCACGGTCGCTTTTTGTTCTTAATGGAGGATTTACTTTTAGGTTAGTGTCATAATCAGATAGATCTTCATCACAAAAATAAAGATGGTAAGGAGTAACGGAGCAGGTTACGTGGAGGCCTTCTTTTTTTGCATTTGAAATTAATTCCAAAGATTTTTTCGTAGATATTCCGGTGAAATGAATTTTTGAATTGGTATATCGTACTAATTCAATATCACGGGCTACCATTAATTCTTCTGATAGCGAAGGTTTGCCCTGTAATCCAAGCCTGGTTGATGTTTCGCCTTCATTCATCAATCCGTGCGAACCAATGGTGTTATCGTCGGGCAATTGTATAATGGTAGCGTCTATCGAAAGTAAATATTCGAGCGCTTTTTGCAAAATACCTGAAGACTGAACCGGCTTGGTTCCATCAGAAAAAGCAATAGCTCCTGTATTAAACATGTCGTACATTTCGCTCAATTCTTTTCCTTCGGCATTTTTTGTAACAGC
>JBDTEK010000316.1:0-8760 GCA_039922575.1 Ginsengibacter sp. | reverse complement strand
CCATGATGTACATGCCATCATTATCGCGGTAATATACATAACGCTGCCCATCGCGGGGGCCATCGGGTTTTAAGAAAATATCCGTCGAATTTTTATTATAATTAGCAGTCTTTACCCTGTCGCTTTGCAAACGAAAATCGCGCAGATCCAGCCAGCGCCATTCTTTTCCTCCGGGAAAAATACCGCTACTTTCCGAATTATATTCTAAAACAGTACCCCTGATAAAAGCGGGTTTAAGATCTTTCATCGCATTATCCCAACGATAATTTTGCAATACCACTACTTTAAGTTGTTGAGGCGCGTTAAAGGTTTGCAATCCTTTTACATCTATTTTAAATTGAATTTTTTGATGAGTTCTAAAAAATTCAGGTGCAAAAGGTTGGGTAACCTGAGCAATAATGGCTGCTTTATTTTCTACCACCATCATTCTTTTGGTAAATACCAGTTGCGAAGTATCCCCATTTACATACACCTTCAACAAATAATTACCAGATTTTATTGGATAGCTGTTTCTATCCGGAAGTATGGCCTGGTAATGTGTATAGCGTGTAAGGGCAATAGATGAAAAACGATAATTATTAATTCTTGATTGGGTAAAACCTTTTAGATAATCAAACTGGCTAAGGTTTACAGGAACCCAGTCACTATTACAAAGCTGGTAAGTGTAATAATAAGACTTTACATCTGCATCCAGATCATCAAAATGAAGTTCAACCTGATCGTTGTTGTTTAAATTAATAACCGGCAATGAAAGCTGGTTGCCATAATTATAAAGCCTCACCGTTTTTACATTAGGTACGTAGATGCTATCCGGTATTTGAGCATGTAAACAGAAAGACGAAAATATAAATAGAATGACGCCGGAAACAATAATTTTCAGAGATTTCATTTAAATGTTTTAAAAAATTTAGTTTTACAAGATTATCAAATTTACATCGTTTGAATGTTTCATCGTTTATTGCCAAACGCATTGCCTTTAATAAAGAGAAAACTTTTTCTCGTTTTATAATAGGGTTGGCTATTACCGCTACAATGATAAGCGTAGCGGTAATGATAGTTGCATTAAGTTTTGTTAATGGTTTTCAAAATGTGATCAGCGACAAGGTTTTTAGCTTCTGGGGGCACATACGCGTACAGCAAAATGTAATGTCGCAGGCAAATATCGCCGAAGAAACGCCTATTGATAAAAATGATACGCTGGAACTCTTTTTAAAAGCCATGCCCCAGGTAAAAAATGTGGAAAGATATGCCACCAAATCAGCCATTATCCGTTATAAAGATGACATTGAAAGTGTATTGATGAAAGGCGTTGACAGCAGTTTTGATTTTAACCGTATCAATCAGTTTTTGGTAAAAGGAAAATGGATCACTTTCACCGATAGTGGCTACAGCAAAGACATTGACATTTCTGCCTATTCTGCCAACCAGCTTGAGGCTGATGTGGGCGACAGCGCTATTATATTATTTATTCAAAGTGACGGCAGCCAGCGTGCAAGAAAATTAAAGATAGCCGGGATCTTCAAAACCGGGATTGATGAATACGATCGAAATTTTTGCATTGGCGACCTTAAATTAATACAACGGCTAAATGACTGGTCGCCGGAGCAAATTGGTGGCTACGAAATCTTTTTGAAAGATTACCACCTGATTGATTCGGTAAATAATTACTTATACGATTCAGAAATTTTACCGGGAAGATGGTATAGTAAAACCATACAGGAAATTTATCCTAATATCTTCGATTGGCTCAATTTACAGGGGCGTATCAAAAGTATTTTATTAGTGATAATGATGATTGTGGCGGTTGTAAATTTAATTACGTGTTTGATTATTTTAGTTTTAGAACGAACAAGAATGGTTGGCATTTTAAAAGCTATTGGTGCAAGAAATTTTACCATTCAGAAAATTTTCATTTACAACACTATCATCATCGCATTTACAGGAGTAATTGCCGGAACGCTGTTAGGCCTGGGAATTTGTTATTTACAGGAAGCTACTGGGTTTATTAAACTGGATGAAGAAGCGTATTTTATGAAAGAAGCTCATGCCGATATAGTGTGGTGGCAAGTATTAGCTATTGATGGCGTCACTTTAACTATTTGTTTTTTTATGTTGATAATTCCTTCTTTGTTGGTAAAAAAAATAAAACCGGTGAAGGCCATTGAGTTTAGATGAGTTTTTAAGTGATCAATATTTAGATGAAAAATTTTAAGCGAAAAGTGATAAAAAGATAAGGTCATTTTGCACAATTTGGAATTAACAAAAATAATGACAACATTTGCGCTCCAAAACTAACTTTAATGAAACTTTCATTCACATTTCTTGTGTGCTTTATTGCATTGACTTCATTTAGTCAAAGTCAAAAAAAAACCTATTCCAAATTTGGTAAAGTCTCTGTCGAAGATTTGAAGAGAAAGATATATTCTATTGACAGCAGTGCTAATGCCGTAATCCTAAGCGATATTGGCGAAACCGCCCTCGAAGGAAATTCAAAAAGCTGGTTCTCCCTTGTTTCCAAAAGACATACCGTGGTACACGTTTTAAATAAAAACGGATACAAAGAAGCAAATGTTCAAATTCCGCTCTACCTGGATGGACTAGACAAGGAAAAACTAAATAGTTTAAAAGCGGTAACATACAACCTTGAAAATGATAAAATAGTTGAAACGAAACTGGATAAATCAAGCCAGTTCACCGAAAACGTCGATAAAAATCACCAGCTCATCAAATTCACCATGCCGCAGGTGAAAGAAGGTAGCATTATTGAATACCAATATGAGGTGGAATCAGATTTTATTTCTATACTGGATCCCTGGTATTTTCAAAGCCTAACGGCTCCCACATTGTGGAGCGAGTTCAATTTTTCTGTCCCTGCTTTTTTCAGTTACAATTTTTTAAACCGTGGCTATCTTCCTTTAGCTTTGGTTAATAAAAAAGACAGGATCGGCAATTTCACAGTTTCCGAATTCAGAACGGGCGAAAGTACAAAAAGTGTCAACTTCTCAACAGGAGTTACTGATTATACCTGGGCAGTAAAAGATGCCCCTGAATTAAAAGAAGAAAGCTATACTTTCTCAGTACGCAATCATATTTCAAGAATAGAATTTCAATTGGCTTCTCAAAACGAACCTTTAAGGCCTCACAATTATCGTTCATCCTGGCCACAGGTAATGAAAGACTTGTTGGAATCAGAAAGATTTGGATTAAAACTGAGCAGCAACAATAACTGGATGTCTGACGAAGTAAAGCCATTGTATAACGGCGTAAATAACACTACTGAAAAGGCCATAAAGATTTTCACTTACGTAAGGGATAATTTTAAGAGCACCGATAAAACCGGCATCTTCATGGATCAGAGCTTAAAGAATGTTTTCAAAACAAAAAAAGGCAGTGTTGCTGAAATAAATTTACTGTTAACAGCCATGTTGCGATATGCCGGCATAGATGCCTCTCCTGTTCTGATCAGTACTACCGGTCATGGCTACGCGTTTGAATTTTCTCCCATGATCTCCAGCTTTAATTATGTAGTAGTACAATGTAATGATGGTGAAAAATTTTATTATCTTGATGCAAGCGGGCCGCGCATGGGTTTCAATAAACTTCCATTAAATTGTTATAACGGACATGCCCGAATTGCAAATGCTGAAGCAACATCAATTAATTTTTCCACCGATTCATTAAAAGAATCAAAAAGTACCATGTATTTTTTTGCAAACAGGGAAGACGGAAAGTGGGGAGGTTCAGCTATTCAAACGCCGGGTTTTTATGAATCTTACAATATCAGGAATACCATAAGCGAAACAGGAAAAGAACAATTTTCTAAAGATCTCCAAAAACAATATGGGCCCACTTCAAAAATTGACCGGGTATCAATTGATTCTTTGCATAATTTTGAAACACCAGTTGCGCTTAAGTATGATATAGGATTAGATACCGACGGTGAAGATATATTATACATCAATCCAACTTTTGCCGAAGGATACAAAAAAAATCCATTTACATCATCAGAAAGAAATTATCCGGTAGAAATGCCTTATACAACAGAGGAAATCATCATTTCTACTTTAGAAGTGCCTGCCGGATATATTGTAGATGAATTGCCCAAACAAATGCTCCTAAAATTAGATGAAGAAGGAAAAACCTATTTCGAATACAGGATAAGCCAATCGAACAATGTGATTTCATTCATGAACAGAATTAAAATAAACCCCGCCATGTTTATGCCGGATGCATATCCAATGCTGCGGGAATTTTTCAGCGTTGTAGTAAAAAAACAAAACGAGCAAATCGTCTTTAAAAAGAAAAAATAATCATGCGAAATATTCTTTTATTAATACCGGTATTTTTTATTTTTCCCACAAAAGCCGCGGATAAAAAATTTCCCGCGAGCACTATTCCCGCCAAACTGCTTAAGAATGCCAACGTGGTGAAGCGAATGGGAAAAACAGAATTTACCATTTTAAATACCGGATCTACTATATTAAAGCTTCATTATGCACTGACCATACTAAATGAAAATGGCGACAGCCATGCTTCACTGGAAGTATATTATGACAAATTAAGACAGGTGAATTCCATTGAAGGCTCATTATACGATTCAGCCGGTAATCTTTTGAAAAAATTAAAAAACAAAGACATTAAGGATGTAAGCGCAGTAGATGATATCAGTTTAATGGATGACGGACGCAAAAAGGTTCATCAATTTTACAGCAACTCTTACCCATACACTATTGAATATGAAATTGAAGAAAAATTCAACAATACTTTTTTCTTTCCAACATGGCTGCCACAGGGAGACGAAGATTATTCAGTAGAGGAAAGTAGTTATTCTATTATTTTTCCTGATAACTACCAAATCCGTTACCGTGCATTTAACTATGAAGGAGAACCTGCAAAATCCTCCGAAAAAGGGAAAATAAACCTGATATGGAAAGTAAATAATGTAGCCGCTATAAAAGAGCCATTTGCTACCCCAACATGGAGAGACCTGGCTACAGTAGTTTATTTTGCACCTACCAATTTTGAAATAGAAGGCTACAAAGGGAATATGGAAACATGGAAAGATTTTGGATTGTTTCAAAGTTCACTAAATGCAGGAAGAGATGAATTGCCTCAAAATGTAATTGAAAAAGTAAATAGCCTCACGACCGGCATTACGGATGTAAAAGAAAAGATTAAAATTTTGTACAATTACCTGCAGCAAAACACCCATTACATAAGCATACAGTTAGGCATCGGGGGCTGGCAGCCTTTTGACGCATCATTTGTAGCTAAAAAAGGTTATGGTGATTGCAAAGCATTGGCAAATTATATGCACAGTTTATTAAAGGCAGCCGGTATCCCATCCAATTATACAATAGTGAATGCAGGAAGTACCGGATACGCAAAATCGCGGCTTATTGAAGATTTTCCTTCCAATCAATTTAATCATGTAATAATCTGTGTTCCACTGCAGAAAGACAGTGTATGGCTGGAGTGTACTAATCAAAATTTGCCGGCAGGATATATGAGCGATTTTACCGCCAACAGGAAAGCATTAATGATTACGAAAGACGGAGGATTTTTAGTTTCAACACCACGGTATGGCATAAACGAAAATGAACAGATAAGAACCATAAAGGCTACTCTTGATAATAACGGGCTACTAAATATGAATGTAAAAACCGCTTATAAATGTATTCAACAGGATAGGCTCAGCTATTTAATAAATGCTTTATCAAAAGAAAAAGTTCAAAAATTATTAGACAAAGAAATTCAACTTGCCACCTATGAAGTAAATCAGTTTAAATACACAGAAAAAAAGACAAGCCTTCCCGAAATAGCCGAGCAACTTAATATTACTGTTGATAATTACGCTACCATTACCGGTAAGAGGATTTTTCTAACACCTAACATTTTAAATCGTTCGCAGCAGCAGTTAACTGAAGATACCTCACGAACAGCCGCGTTTGTTTTCGACAAGGCATATCGCGATACAGACCAGGTAGAAATCTCTATTCCCGATGGGTATGAATTAGAAGCTGCACCAAAGAATGTCTCGTTAAAAACAAAATTTGGCACTTATATTATCACTTCAAAATTGGAAGGAAATAAAATACTTTATACCAGAACAAGAGAACAATTCACGGGCAGTTATCCTGCAGGTGTTCAAAAAGAACTCGTTCAATTTTACAATGACATCTATAAAGGCGACCGAGGTAGAATTGTATTGGTGAAAAGTTCTGTTGCTCCGTAGAGACTTTTACAAGAGAATCTAATTCAGCTTCTTTAATACAAATGATTCAATATTAAAATGCCTGTTCTTATTTTACATTAATCTCAGTTCGATAACAATTTAGCAATCAACAACTACTTCACATGCGAAAGAATAATTCCCAGTGCCACCGCAGCATTCAGTGATTCAGCATTTCCAAAACGGGGAATCGTAATTTTTTTTGAAACTGAATTGAATAAAGTTTCATGGATGCCTTTAGATTCATTTCCTATTAAAATAATCCCTTCTTTTATCTTCCCTATTTCAAAAATGGAAGTGCCGGATAACGCCGCCCCATAAATTTTGATCTCATCATTATTTTTTATAAAAGAATTCAGATCAGTATATAAAATAGTTACCCTTGCAAGGCTTCCCATCGTGGATTGCACTACTTTTGGATTATAACAGTCAACACAATTTTCACTACAAATAATATTCTCAATGCCAAACCAATCGGCAATGCGGATGATGGTGCCCAGGTTTCCGGGATCCTGCAATTCATCGAGCATGATGGTTATTTTATTTTTTAAAATAATATCTTTTGATGGCTTAATTTCTTTAAAAATCGCTACTACTTTATTGGGCGTTTTTAAAAAAGAAATCCTTTGGAGCCAATTTTCATCTACAACAAATACACTTTCTGAAGGCGTTTCTATCATTAAAGTTTTATTTTCCAATAGCCAATCTATTTCAGCACATATAATATTACAAACAAATTTTTTAGAAGAAAGAAATTCGCCTACCACCTTAGGCCCTTCTGCTATAAAGGCGCCTTCAGCATCCCTGAATTTTTTAAGGTTCAAACTTTGAATATATTTGACAATCTTTTTGGTCAACATGGCTTAAATTATGAAAGGAATTATCCCTATTAAAATATCCGGTCTGTCATTTTTTATGGTATTTAGCGCGCTCCTGGTATTAACCGGATGCGCTACTTCAAAAAAATATTCCGGTTTCACTTTTGTGCGAAAATATCAAAAAAATGTACCTTTTGTTTTTAAAAATAATATAAGCCTTTCTGCCGAGGGCGCTGACAAAGATGAAAAAGTAGCTATCAGATCCAAATTGAATACCCAGTACGATGATAGCGCCAAAATAAATATCAACGATAAGTTTTTTATTCTCCATTATATTACAAAGCCGCCGGCTTTAGATACAAACGCCATTATTCAAACAGCAACCAATATGCGCACCTCGCTCACTAATATTGGTTATTACAATCCCGAAATCCATTTCAACTTCGATACAATCTTAAGAAAAGATGGTGAACAAAAAAGAGTAATTGTTAATTATAAGGTGGCTACCGGTAAGCGAACGCTCGTGGATACTCTCGCTTACCTTTTTGATCAGCCGGAATTGGAAGAACTGGCGCTGTCAACCAAAAAGCAAACATTTTTACCGGAAAATTCTCCGGTTTCCAAAAGCGCAATCAACCAGGAAACCAACAGGCTTGTAAATCTTTATAGAAATCATGGGTATTACAAATTTACCGCAGATGAAATACGCGTAACGGGCGATACCTCTATTGAGGCATTGACAAGTGTTTCAGAGGATCCATTTGAGCAATTACGATTATTGGCAGAGGCCAATCAAAAAAGAGACAAGCCCACCATCAGGCTTGGGTTTCAATTGAACAATTCACCAGACAGCACTAACCTGCAAAAATATTACATCAATCATATTTATGTAATGCCCGATTATGTGCCAGGAGACAAATATACCGATAGTTCATTGAATGAGCATATTGCCAGCAGCTATACCGCCAAATTTCATCGTAAACTTTTCAGGTATAATTTATTAAGAACCAACCTTTCCTTACAAAAAGGAAATGTATTTCGCCAGGATGATTATTTTAAAACGATCAACGATTTTAATAAAGTAGGTGTGTGGGAAAGCCCAAGCATTGACATTATCGAAAAAAAAGATACCAACCTGCTGGATATGGTGGTAAAATTAATTCCTTTAAAAAGATATGGATTTGAAGGCAATATTGAAATGAGTTATTCTGCAAACAATGCTACCAGCAATCTTTCATCTACCTCCGGCAATCTTTTGGGCTTATCGGCTAATTTATCAGTAACCGACAGAAACTTTCTCCAATCCGCTATCCGCATGACCAATTCTATAAAAGCCGGAGTTGAATTCAACACTTCGAAAAAAAATAGTTTTGGTACTTTCATCAATTCTAATGAGATAACGTATTCCAATAACCTGCTGTTCCCAAAATTCATTTTCCCTTTTAATAGCCTAAATAGTAAACAATTAATTACGAGACAGTCCTTCATCAATACCAATATATCACTAATAAACAGAATTGATTTTTTTAACCAGCAAATAGTTAACACGAGCCTTGGCTATAATCTATCCAAAAAAGAGAACCGTTTGTGGAGTTGGAAAATTTTCAATTTCGATTACCGCCGGTTGTATAACCGCTCAGCAAGCTTTGACAGTACACTTCTGCTTAATCCATTTTTACAGTATTCTTTCAATACAGCACTGGTAATGGG
>JBDTEK010000315.1:0-16677 GCA_039922575.1 Ginsengibacter sp. | reverse complement strand
AAAACGGAAATCCATATACAACACACGGTATAGGCAGGGCATGGCCGCTGCTGACGGGCGAAAGAGCGCATTACGAAATAGCAGCAGGCAATATAGAAACCGCAAAAGAATTATTAAAAACAATGGAATCATTTTCTAATAACTCTTTACTTCCCGAACAAATATGGGATACAAAAGACATTCCCGAAAAAGGATTATTTTTTGGAAAACATTCCGGATCTGCAATGCCATTAACCTGGGCGCATGCAGAATATATAAAATTGTGCAGCTCTATAAAAGAAAAAAAAATTGTGGATATGCCTCAGTATACACAAGAGAGATACATCAAACAAAAAGTATCGTCCACAAATATTATTTGGCGCTTTAAAAATCAACAAAAAATAATACCTATTACAATGACTTTACGCATTGAACTTATGGCAGATGCTTTAGTTCATTGGACAGATGATAACTGGCAAACCAGCAATGACACTAATACTAAAGATACTGGACTGGGCATTTATATTACCGATATCGACTCAAAAAATAAGAACAGAGAGAAAATTCAATTTACTATTTTATGGAAAAAAGAAAACCGTTGGGAAAACAAGAATTTTGAAATTGAAGTTAAGAAATGATCAAATAAGAAATAATGTAAAGAGAATTTAACTCTACATAAAAAAAGAAATAAAACATTTCGAATAGGCATGACCGTTATAATACAATAAATAGTACCTAAAGAATATAAGTCGAAATTAATGCACTTCTGTGACCTCCTGTTAAAGCTGTACGATAAAAGTTAAGTTCATCCGGTTTTATCCAAAAGGTTATATCGGAAAAAAGGAAATGCTACCACCGAAAAAGTTGAATTATTGTTTTTGAACTTAGTTATCCTTCTATGGGCGCGCCGATGTTTCAATAACAACAACTATGATCAGAATAGGAGAAATCTATTATATTTTACCAAAATACTTTGGAAAAATATAGTATAAAATCAGAAATGAAAAACACGCACTATTTCTAAATTCTTTAATTACAATTAATCAATTGCCAGGGAGTAAATTAGTGAGTGTTTTCAAACCTAAATGAATTATTGCTTAGTCCCTCGCAGAATTCTTATAAGTGCACCAATTTTTTGCATTGATTGAAAAATAATTTAAGCACAATTCCATACTTTTTAAGTTGCTATCATATTTAATAATTATTTTTAAGTCTTTAAAGTCATTTAAAAAATAATTTATGAATAAAAAAGTTTTATTTTTTCTCAGCTTAATCTTATTTTTTGCCTTCTCTTCTTTAAAAGTAAATAATATGGATAACCAGGAAAATACAACCAGCCAAAATGAAAATGACAATGGCTGGAAAATATTATTTGATGGTAAATCAACGAATGGTTGGCATACCTATGGAAAAGCTACCGCAGGTAAAGCATGGATGGTAAAAGATGGCGTCCTGTTTTTGGATGCTGATAATAAAAAAAATCTTTCAGAAGACGAAAGTGGCGATTTGGTTACTAATGAAGAGTATGAAAACTTCGATTTGAAATTAGATTTCAAAATTGGCCCAAAGGGAAACAGTGGTGTAATTTTTTATATTCACGAAGATTCCTCTAAATATAAAAACACCTATAATACAGGTTTGGAAATGCAGATACTGGATAATGGTACTCCTACACGTTTGGGCCATAGCGATGCCAAACTTTATACGCACAGATCCGGCGATCTTTATGATCTTCTGGCTGCAAAGGAAGCTATACATCCTCAGGGAGAATGGAACCATGTAGAGATAAAATCTTTAAACGGCCAACTGGATTTCTACATGAATGGAGTACACACGCTTTCAACTAAATTATGGAATGACAACTGGAAGAAAATGATTGCGATTAGTAAATTCAAGGACATGCCCGGCTTTGGTACATTTAAAAAAGGAAAAATTTCTTTGCAGGATCATGGTGAGGACGTTTGGTTTAAAAACATAAAAATCAAAAGATTATAATTCTGATAAAAGCAAAATGATTTGAAAACGTTTATTATCAAAAAATATTTTCTATCTGTTCAATAACTAATTTTTGAATTTTTCAACATCGTTCTTTTTTAATCTAAAAAAAACATTCAAATAAAATAAAATGAAAAAAATCACCCTTTCTTTGTTAAGTATTTTTTGCATTCTTTCTCTGATCCAATGCAATACGGCATCTTCAAATAAAACAAAAACCGGGGACTCTACAGCAGTAAATTCAGATAGCATGAACGTTACCAATAATTGGAAAATCGGTGTGCAGATGTGGACATTTAAAATGTTCACTTTTGCGGAAGCATTGGACAAAGTTGATAGTGCGGGCGTTAAATATATTGAAGCCTTCTGGGGCCAGCCGCTTGGAGCTGGAATGAAAGATAGTTTTGGTATAAAGATGTCAGATGAAAGCCG
This sequence comes from Ginsengibacter sp., assembly GCA_039922575.1. GTDB lineage: Bacteria > Bacteroidota > Bacteroidia > Chitinophagales > Chitinophagaceae > Ginsengibacter. The sequence continues at coordinate 14,271 of JBDTEK010000315.1, read as the reverse complement.
CTCTAAACTAAAACAATTATTACAATCAAAAGGAATCCATATTGTAGCTATGGGTGTTATTTCACCTGACACAAGAGAGGATTGGAAAAAAGCTTTTGACCTGGCCAAAGAGTTTGATCTGAGTTATATAACTGCTGAATCAAAAAAAAATCAGTGGGACATGGTAGATAGTATGGCCGGTACTTACGGAATTAAAGTGGCCATACACGATCATCCAAGACCAAATGCGTACTGGAGTCCCGATTCTGTGCTGGCTGCGATTAGCGGACATCCAAACATAGGCGCATGTGCTGACTTAGGTCATTGGGCGCGTAATGGATTAAATCCTGTAGAATGTCTTAAAAAATTGGACGGTCATATATATGGCGTCCATTTAAAAGACATCGTAAAATTTGATGATACAAAAGCTGCAGATACCGTGGTTGGTAAAGGGGTGATTGATTTCCCTCCAATATTTCAGGAACTGAAACGCCAGCATTTCAAGGGAATGTTTTCCATTGAACATGAATCTAATTGGTATCATAGTTTGCCTGATGTAATCGCAACGGTTCGATTCTATAATGAGCAGGTAGCGGATTTGAACAAATGAGTAGCTTTTGTTTTTGAGCCTCGCAGCGGCAGTTCATTTCTATAATCAGTGGCAAGTTGGTTCGAATACAATATATAAACAGTGGTGGAAGTAAAAGAAAATTACATCAAAGCACTTTTACCCCCGAAATATCGGGGCAGGATATGAGCTGACCGGACAAACGCATCGGTGGCATTTGGGTTGTCACTGAACTTTTTGTTTCTTTTAAGTTCCCTCCTTCTTATGGTTCTTCTTACTTCGAGTTTGCCGATTTTAATAAAGACGGTCATCCTGATATCCTTTATACCTGCGGGGATAATGCAGATTTTTCTCCTGTACTAAAGCCTTATCATAGCGTGTGTATTTTTATGGATGACGGAAACAATCATTTTAAGCAAAAGTTTTTCTACCCGATTAATGGATGCTATAAAGCGATGGCCAGAGACTTCGATGGAGATGGAGACCTTGACATAGCAACCATTTCATTTTTTCCTGATTATAGAAATCAGCCGTTAGAGAGTTTTGTATATTTGAAAAATAATGGAAATCTCAATTTTCAACCATACACTTTCCCCCAGGCAAACATGGGAAGATGGATTACCATGGATGCAGGGGATATTGATGGTGACGGAAAGATTGATATTATTTTAGGTAACCTTTCTATTGGGCCGGTTTTAATGAAACACGCAGTTGATTGGTAAAATCTTCACCATTTATAGTATTGAGAAATACCGATAAATAAAATATTTTTAAATGAAAATTACTATCCGTAAAAACAGAATACCTTGTGTTCCGCTTCTTTTATTTGCACTTGTATTGCTTAGTTCAAATGTGGCTTTTTCTCAGGCGTTCCCTTCGTTTCAGATGAAACAGACTAATGGTAAGATATTTACTTCGAAAGATATATCGCCTCAAAAACCTTCTATAATTATTTATTTTGCACCGGATTGTGAGCATTGTCAAACGCTAATGAACGCCTTTTTTAAGAAAGTAAATGATTTTAAAAAAGCGCAGATTGTAATGGTAACTTTTAAGCCTTTGAATGAAGTAATTGATTTTGAAAAGCAATATAAAACAGATAAATATCCAAATATAAAAGTAGGAATAGAAATACCGGTTTTCTTTTTTAAAAACTATTATAAATTAGACCAAACTCCTTTTACAGCCTTATATGATAAACATAAAAGATTAATTATTGCCTACAAAAACCAAACTCCAATAGATGATTTAATAAGGCATTTAAAAGCACTGTAATCGAATAAAATTAAGCAGATTCTAAATGGAGTTTTAATAAGAGCCGATACAATATACTATACTCAGCAAGGAGTAAATTAGTATTATATCATCTGGCAGATGTATCGCTAATAACAACTAAGGGTTTTTAATTGTATATAATATTCCTTCATTAACATCATTCAAGAATTTAGTTGTATAGAAGTGAGTTTTTCAAGCTAAATTAATTCACGATTTTAGCGTTAAATAATATGTCGAAATATTGGGTTGCGGGACTAAGTTAGCGTTTCGATCTTTAGCTCCGTAATGAGCGACATGTTAGTAGAAAATAATAACATAAAATAAGGTAGCTCCGGAGTGACATGCCAGGTGTAGTGAGTTAAGAAATTTTATTAAGGTTTTGCATCTTACAACGATAACATTGCGCTCCTTACCGAGCTCGGCTGGGATGAATAATTGGTTGCTCGTCAAAAGAATAATTTTCCCGAATAAACATCTTCAAGAACATCCTAAAAAAAAAATTCGCCTCTCACTTTCGCTGAAACCTATAATCAACCACTACACCATCCACCAGCATCTTATTTTTTTCATAAGATTTTCTTCCACCGGCAGGAACACAAACTATTACTGCCGCACTTCCAGGCGCTAGTTTTATTTCACCTGAAGAAGAAATGTTTTCGGCTATAAAATTACCTGTAACTGTATTATACAAGTCAATTTTTTTACCTTTTTCTAAATTAATAGAAACTGTTTTAGCATCTGAATAAGGATTGTAATACAAGAATGTTGGATACGCTTTATCATGAAAAAAATCAGTAGCCAACAAATTTAATTGAAGTACTCCCTCCACATTTGTAGGCTGGATAATACTGCCGAAGATGCCTACATGGGCGCTTCCATAAACACTAAATTGAGAGGCAGGAGGGTTTTTGCCCGGAACCCAGAGCGGCCCATCTCCCTGCGCCACCGGGCCTTTCAGGTTTTCATTCTCTTTGTGAGAAGGGTTTTTAATCAATCCTTCATAAGCAATTACTCCTTTAGTAACGCCCGATAATTCAGGAATAGCCTGGTGCTCTGCAGGAATGTATTGAGGGTAAAATAATTTTGCGGCATTAGCTGCATTCAGCATCCATTTACCAATAGCAGTGGCATAAGATTGATCGTAACGCACCATTGGAACCATTGGCCATGCTGCATCGTAGGTGTTCATTAGAAACCCATACCCTCCATGATCCACCGTGCTGCCAACTATTCCGGATATATCAAATCCGTTCCAATTACCTACTAATACGCCCCACCCTTCCCTGCAAATAGCGGTACCGTCAAAACTCCATTGCAACATTTTATTTGCATTAAAGTCTTTATTTAGTTCCGCATTTATCCTTGCAGCGAGATAAGCGCCAAATGGCATCAACACCTCGTAAGTCGGGTTTTTTGACTGCGATTCCAAAGCGTTCAAGGCACTTATCGCACCTTTCAAATACCTGGGATCATTAAATTTCTTATATCCAGAATAGAGTACCCATGCATGCCCTGCAGCCGCGTCTGGTTGTGCGCAGATAGCAGTTTTCATCGGTTTCATTTTCCCATAATCAAAATAAGAGTAATCGTAGTTACCATTTAAAATAGAATCGGCTTCGTAAAATTTATTCGCAATACTTTTTGCTATTTCTTCAAACCCAGGCTCATCAGGATATTTATTATAAATGGCATAAAACAAAACATTAGGATACACATCGTACCACCAATCGCGGCCATATCCACCTCCCAGCATAGCTACTTCCGGACAGGTATTATTCATCATTATATTCCACCCCGTTTCTTTATTAAAATAATTTTTAAGCATGCCCACGTAGTCATTATTCTGTCTGTTGGTTTTATTAATTCCCACTAAAGTAGCGCCCAGCGTAGCGCCCATGGTAGCAAGGGCTTCATGAAACATTCCCTTATTATGCGCAGGCCCCTGCCGCACATCGCCCATTGCGGTGTATAATCCAACCACATATTGCGGGAAATTTTTCTTACTGCTATCTATCCAGACTAACGGCCAGTATTCGCCGGCAGCGTTAAAGTCGTATACTGTACTATCAAATTCAATAGCCAGTTTTCTGTAATCTATTATTTTAAAGGGTTGTGGTAAATCAGGCATTTCATTGACACGATGCAAACTTTGTTGCGCCACCGAAACCGCATGAGGCGCTGTGCAAGATGCAAAAGAAAGGCAGATAAGAAAAATGACATAATTTCTTTTCATAACATTTTTTTATAAGTAATCTTCGTTTAACCATTACAGTTATACGACATCCTCAGCTATTTCATTTAATACTTTTATTTCCGGCTCTTCCACATCTGGAGAAAGTACTTTCCCATTTGCAATGATCTTTTTTGCTACAAATATGGAACACAATTGTAACAATGCAATTATGATGATTGCATATCTCAAAGCAAATTCTGTTGATATGGAATAGGCCAGGGCAAGAAATGTTCCCGCTCCCAAAAATCTTCCTACATACAAGCCAGCTTCGTGGTTTAAAATATAGGCAAACTCTCCCCTGTTCTCAATTTTAGAAACTATGTCTATCACTTTAAACTGAATAGGAAAATAGGCAAGGTCTAATAAAGGCTTTCCAATGAGCAATAAGAGAATAAACAAAATAACGCCAACCTGATCAAATAATATTCCATTAATTATTGCCCCCAATGCAAATAAAATTAAACCTGCAGCAAATATTTTTATTCTGTCTTCCGGTTTTGAAAGCCGTCCTAATACATACATGATTACCGCTGCAATCACTGCTCCTATTGATTGCGCGGTGCCTAATGCACCTTCTTTGCCAAGCAAAAGCATAATGAGCATTGCAGGCGCGGTTACTAAAAATCCTTGTGCCAATCCTTTTAATAACGCCAGAAATAATAATTTATACCATAGTGGATGGAAATTGAAAAATATATATTTTTTCTGAACAGGGTTCTTAAATTTTCCTCTAAAACAAACAATAGAGGCAAAGACTGTTATTACAAACACAACACCTGTAATAGTAACGTAAGCCGTATGTATTCTGGAATTGCTCCCTTTTGATTCTATAAACCAGCCAATAGCAACGGGTATTACGACAGCAATGATCGTGTAAAAAAAAGTTTCCAGGCCATAATAATAATTCCGGTTTTTATCATCAGTAGTAGCGAGTGCCAGGTAATCACGGTTGGCCCAATAAAAACCAAAAGACAAACCCATCGTAATACCAGCAACACCTATTCCTGTCAGATCAAGGGTTTTTAACGACATCATTATCATCATTGAAACCCCACTGAGCATCATACCAGCAGAATACAATTTACGAATATTGACATGTTTCAAAAGCCATCCATTCAGAAGGAAAGTAAGGGGTATGCCTGTATAAATAGTCAATTGATAAATAACCACCTTGGTGGGATCGTTTGAGTTGCGCATCACATACGCTGCCACAAAAATATCAATGACGGGTAACACCAATGCGTAGACGAGATTAGTAAGTACCAGGATTTGAAAATTATGCGGCTGGCTTTTGAAGTAATCAATTTCTTTTCTTAATTTCTTAAGCATGGTGGTATTTTAAAAGTGAGCAGATTTCATTTATTGAAAATTGTGCGCCGCATACAAACTCATCTGAGGCACCATAATAAATAGTAATAGTATCTCCGTCAGGATGTACAATATGCCCATTGGTAAAAACTACGTTCCCAAAGAATCCGCTTACTTCGTAAGGAGCGGAAGGAATCATAATTGGCTCTTGAGTGCGGGCAATAACTTTTGAAGGATCATCAATGTCTGTTAAAAAAGCACCCAGGCAATATTGATTTTGATGATTAGCGCCATGATAAATTTCCAACCAGCCCTTTTTTGTTTTAATGGGAGCAGCACCAGCACCAACCCTTGCGCTATCCCAAGAATCTTTTCTTGTTCTAATAATGCATTTATGATCGCCCCAATGGATTCCATCAGGAGAAGAAGCCAGCCATATAAAATTGCCACCAATGTCTACACTGCTGGGCCTGTGAAACGCATAGTACAATCCATTTATTCTTTCGTCAAAAATGGCGCAGTCCTTATTGTGAGGCGGTAGCATCATTCCAAAAGATTCAAAATTTTTCCAATCGGTGGTAGTCTTCAACCCAACCCCCACGCCATTATCCGATACAGCGGTAAAAGTGAGGTAATATTTATTCTCCAAAAAAGTAACCCTGCAATCTTCTACGCCAAAGGTTTGCAAATCCCCTTCACCCATTATCGGCTTAAAGCCTTGTGGCTCATGGAAATGAATACCATCATCGCTACAAAGCAACCGCAGGTGCGATAATGTGGTTAAATAATCAACACCTTTATAATTGATCACTCTCGCATCAGTTGCATTTAATTCCGGATCATTCTTATTGATTTCAATAATCTTTATTTTACCTGAATCCGTAAGAATTGGAAAAGAAATAATATTCTCTTTTTGCGCAGGCCGCTCCGCAACCCGCACTATCAGCCATGTTTTGCCATCGTATTGAAATACACCCGGGTTTAAAAGACAGGAAATTTGCAAGCCTTCTGTGCTCGGAATTAAATCGCCGGGAGATAAAATCGGATTTTGAGTAAATCGTTTTGCTATGTCTTCCATGTATTCTTTTTTATTTGGATTCAAAAAAGATTATTGTTGATATTTTTCCATAGTAGTCTTTATAATAGCTTCTCCGCTTACCTGCTGCATGGATAGGAGAGCTTCAATAGTTGATTCTGCTCCTGCATTTCTATTGATTTGATTTCCTGTAAATATTGCATCGTAACAACGACCGGTTTCTAGGGAAAACATCTTTGTATGGGCAGAATTTTTTCCAAAGAACCATGCAGCAAGTCTTCCTGCTATATCTGCATATTTTTCTTCTTTTGTGATTTTATATGCTTCCACAGCAGCGAAAATATATGGGCTAAATCCATAGGAGATCTGTTCAAATTCCTGTTCATTTTTTGAAGTAAATACACCATTTGAGGAGATAAGGTCAAAGGAACTTCTATAACCACTTTGAATAAGCCATGGATAAAAATGATCTACCTCATTGAATGCCTTTTCTCTATACAGAGGCATATTCAAGAAGGCCGCTGTTTTAAAAAGAGCATACGCCTGGAAGCTGCCGTAGGCGTGCCATTTGTTCCCGGAACTTATAAAAGCGGAATAAGGAAACTTGTCTTTATCTCCAAACTGCATCAGGACAATTCCATCCGCCAATTTTTGAATGTATTTATTGATGGCAGCATCGGGTTTAATGTCACAATATGCTATTAAACCAAGGATAAGAGTTGCTGCCTGGTCAGCTCCTTCCGGCAACCATTGAGGAATTGATAGTCCTTCAATTTGAATGGTTGTTTCAGGTAAAGTTGCCAAATCAGATTTGATCCTGGCTACTAATTTGTCTGCAGACAGAAGCATTTTATCAGCGAGGGGTTGATTATTGGCCTTTATTACATTATATGCTTCTGTCAAGGTTTGAAGTGCTCGCCAGCTCCACCATTTTGGCTCATTAATACTGGTAATGCCTGCTTTATTGATCGTATTTCCGGTGTATAAAAAATTATAAAAATACCCATCCTCTGATTGCATATTGAGGATGAAATTGATCAACCCAGTAGCTCTTTTTTGGACAAGAGTATCCGTAGAAAAAAATGGATTTCTTGTGTACACGAGAGCTGCTCTTGCCACATCATCCACGCAGGTAAATCCTTCACCCGATGCAGAAGTTAGGTTGTAATTAGGTGCATCTGCATAAATATAAACGGCTAAAGCCTTCGCTCCATTGGGAAAAATAATCGGAACTGTCAGTTTCTCCAAATGAACAGTGTTAAGGATTCCGGTAACAATGGCCGTGTGTACTTCAGATTGAGCAGGTACAACCGGTGGTGAAGAGGCTACGGTTTCGTCATTTTTTTTGCAACCGGCCAAAAATAAAAGACTACATATTGCAGCTATAATCAAAGGCAGAATTCTCTCATAATATTTCAGTTTAAACAATGGGTGATTATTTTTCAAAATAGTATAGATAACAGAAATCGTGAGTAAAACACAGTGTTTAAAAAAAGGGAGTTAATGTGCATGTCTTGCAGCAAGCACATTAACAGCCTTTTCCTGAAAAACCGCCATATATTTAATAACCGGGATTTTGAGTGATACTACCACCTGACTTATCTATTTCTCCTTGTGGGATTGGATAAATCATATTTTTATCCTGGAAGTTTTTACCTAAACCTGTAAGGAAAGATTTGGCAATGCCCCATCTTTTAAGGTCATTGAAGCGTTGTGATTCAAAACCTAATTCAACACGTCTTTCCTGTATCAGCCAATTTTTTATCTGATCTTTATTGGTAGAAGTAATATCTCTGTCTGGCAAAGTGCCAGCGGGTGGATAGGAGCCATCTGCGGCAGCTGATGTTCTTGCACGTTTTCTAATCTCATTGATAATTTTAACTGCATCGGAATAGACGCCTGTTTCATTCAGGGCTTCAGCTTTCCATAACAGCACATCTGCCCATCTGATATATATTTTAGCGGAAGCGGCATCGTCATTGCCTTTATTGTCGCCATTTAATTCGCCCAATATTTTATAAACATTCTGGTTTGCAACATTTACTGTTAACCCTAATCTTGGATCATTGGGTTCAAAGGCACTGATGAAGTTTCCAGATGGCGCTATAAAGCCCCAGCCTAATAATGCACAAATGCCATTGCCTGTTCTGGGTGTAGTCTGAGACTCGTGATCATAAGCGAATATTACCTCGTTCTCTGCAAACTTTTTTTTCTCATTGAAGTTGTCGAAATAATTGGCATCCAGACTATAATAATTTAATCCTTCCATAGCAGTTACAATGCTGACTACATCTGCCCAATTTTTATTGTATAAGGCAACCTTTGCCTGCATAGCCATCACTGCCCCTTTAGATACTCTCCATTTTTCTGTGGCACCAGAGAATTTGCCATCAGGCAGTAAAGTTTTAGCCTGGTTAAGGTCTTCACTAATCTGCTTGTACACATTTTCTTTGGTTTCTCTTTTTGCGACATTGTAGGCATCTGCAAAATTTTTCAATGGAACTGTAATTAGCGGTACATCCCCGTATAAATTTACCAGGTCGAAATAATAAAATGCTCTTAAAAAATAAACCTGGCCTAAGAGATTTTTCTTTGTTGCATCATCAATACCAAGACTGGCCGTTAATTTTCCATCAGTTAAATAACTAATAGCTAAATTGGCTCTTGCTACCCCTGTAAAATCGTAACTCCACTGACCTTTAATTCCTGCATTAGAGGAGGTGAAACTAAAATCGGAAAATTGATCCATCCATGCCTGATCGCCATCAGGGTTCCATTTTTTGAGCATATCACCAGAGGCAATATCCTGTAAAATAAAATCATTACGAAGAACAGTGCCATCATCCCATCCCCAATTACCTATAATGTTCAAGCTGTTGGAAAGTAACTGGTAAGAGGATGTTACTGAATACAAAACTGATTCATGGGTAGGAGGTACCCCTTCTGTAATTACACCTATCGGCGTTTTGTGTAATTCTTTTTGACAACCGGCTGCGCAAAAGATTAAAAATGCCACCAGTATTTTATAAATTGATTTCATGTTTTTTAATTTTTAGCAGGTGAATTATAACTTTATATTGATTCCGAATAAAAATGCTTTTGATTGCGGATAAGTCCCCTGGTCAAACATGTTGTATGCTTCTGGGTCTAACCCTGTATATTTCGTAATAGTAAACACATTTTGTGCTGATACATATAAACGCGCGTTCTGGAAAATAGAATGGGATTTGCCAGATGAATTAAATGTATAACCAATCTCGATATTTTTCAACCTTATATAAGAAGCATCTTCCACAAAAATGCTGGATGTTTTACTGCTACCATTATCAGTGAAAGTAGAACGAGGGATTGTATTGCTGGTGCCTTCTCCATGCCATGCATTTAAAGTGGAGACCGTATGATTAAAAGGGCGCGTATCGTAATCAATAATTTTTTTGAGATCATTGTATTTTTCTATACCTCTTACACCTTGTATTAACATTGCAAAATCAAAATTTTTGTATGAAGCCAGCAAATTAAATCCGTAAGAAAACCGTGGATTAGGATTGCCTATGTAGGTACGGTCGTCATCATTGATGATGCCGTCTTTGTTCCTGTCCATGAATTTAATATCTCCAGGTTTTATATCTGGATGAGGAGCTCCCGTTAAGTAATCATCAATCTCTTTTTGATTTTGGTATATACCAATCATTTTAAATCCATAAAAAGAATTTAATGGGTGGCCTGGTTCTGTTTTTGAAACCTGTCCAAATATATTTGGTAAATTAGGATCTAATTTTTCTACCATATTGGTTACGGTTGCTATATTGGCATTTATACTGTACTTAAATGCACGCATATTTTCCCTGTACCCAACCGATAACTCAAAACCTTTGTTACTTACCTTTCCTGCATTTACCATGGTTGGTTGCACATTTCCCACAACATCCGGAAGGCTTAATGGTAACAAAAGATCAGAAGTAGTCTTATTAAAATAATCTGCTGAAAAGGATAATTTGTTTTGAAAAATACTTAAATCAATACCTATATTATCCTGATTGGTAGTTTCCCATTTCAGATCAGGATTCCCATACCTTAATAAGGTTCCTTGCGGATCGTAAATTGCGAGAGAATTATAATTGTTAAGTCCTGACTGATTACCTAATTTTCCGGTACTTGCTCTTAATTTCAGTTCGGATATCCAACCCACATCCTGCATGAATTTTTCCTGAGAAATTCTCCATCCTGCAGAAAAGGATGGGAAAAATGCTTCTTGTTTATTGGTAGCGAACTGGCTGGAAGCATCTTCTCTAAGGCTCGCAGTTGCAAAATAACGATTGTTGTAATTGTAATCTACTGAACCAAAAAGAGAAAATAGCGCCCATTGGGAGGCACCCCCTCCATTCCAAAGATCAAGTGGAAAGGCTCCAAAATCTATATATTGAAATGCCGAACTTGAATTACTATACCTGGACCGTGAGGCTCCGATAGATGATGCATAATTAGTAATAAATTCACTACCAACTAATACATTAAAAGAATGCTCTTCTATCCTTTTGCTATATTTTAGTGTATTGGTCCATGTGATAGTTGTTTCCTGACCTCTGTCTTCAGATAAATTAGTGGGTCGGTTTTGACGGCCTGTTCCTTTATCTATAGCAGCTCCGCCGCCATCATCGTCACCAAAATTCTGATTAAATGCTTTATTGTGAGTCATATTCATATCTACTCCCAGGTTAGTCCTTAGTCTTAGTTCATTATTTTTCAAGAAGGCATATTCGCCATAGATATTTCCGAAAATTTTAAAATTCCTGCGTTTATCATTAGTAAAGCGAGCAAGAGCAAGTGGATTAGAGCTGAACTCGTATTTGTTTGCGCTACTATTCCAACTACCTCCATTTGCTGCTACATTTTGTGAATAAAAAGGCAGATCTGTGTATGGATCTTCAGGACTATAAGAAGGATCATTTTTATCTTTAAATACCGCTATCACCGGTGGGCGTATAAAGGCATGGCGAATAACACCGGGGGCATCACCACTGGATGAGATTTTATCCTGAAGGGAATTAGAAAGTTGGAGGTTGGTTCCTATCGTAAGACGATCTGTGATATTAGCATTGATGTTGGTTCTGTAACTTAGGCGTTGGTATTGATCATTATTATAAATAACAATACCATTTTGTCCATAATATTCTCCTGAAATCAGGTATTGTATTTTATCGGAACCGCCACTGGCACTTAACTGTAGATTTTGTGATATGCCGTTTACAAATAATTCTTTTAACCAATCGGTATTGGCAAGATCTGTTCTTGTTTTATCTGCAGTGTAAGGATTAGTTCCGCTATAACCGGAATTATTCCAGCTTTCTTCCATTTTGTTCATGTACTGAGTGGCATTAAGCATTGTGGGAAGATTAGCTACTTTCTGAATGCCATTATAATACCCTATATCAAGGGATGTCTTTCCTTTTTTTCCGCTTTTAGTAACAATGACAATTACACCACCGGATGCCCTGGCTCCATAAATTGCGGCTGCAGAAGCATCTTTTAATACAGTCATTGATTGAATATCGGCGGGATTTATGAATGATATATCAGTAGTAGGTAATCCATCTACAATAAAGAGCGGATCGCTGCTGCTTCCTATGGTTCCTACTCCTCGAATAGTAATGTTTATGCCGTCTCCGGGTGCTCCTGTACTTTGCGTTACCTGCACACCTGCCACCTGTCCCTGCAGTAATTGCGCTACATCAGGTACTCTGCGCGAAGCGAGATCATTCATGTTTACCGATGAAATAGCACCGGTAATTGAAGACTTTTTTTGGCTTGTATAACCTACTACTACCACGTCTGATAGCGTTTTTTCAGATGAGGTAAGAGTTATCTGAAAATTGGCTCTGCCTATGACGGAAATTTCCTGTGACTGATAACCGATATGTGAAATTATTAAAACAGAAGAAGAAGGCACCGATATAGTGAATTCCCCTTCATCGTTTGTTGTGGCTGCTCTATTGGTATTTTTTACTGCTACCGTAGCACCTGTTAAGGGAACTCCGGTATCTGAAATGATTTTTCCGCTTATCACTTTATCATCAGCAGCAGAAACCGGGTTATCCTGTGCTAATACTGAAGTCTGTGTAAACACAACTAATGTAAGAAAAAGAATAATCCTGGAGGTTCGGGAAAAATATTTTGGAACAGATCCAATAATATTTATTAAATTTTTTTTCATGCTTGCATAGTTTTAATAGTAAAAAAATTAGAGATTTAATTATAAAGGGAAGAGATTTCTGTCTTTTATGTAAGGCCCATTGCCAAATGTTTTTTCGGAATTATTTTCGTATTTTTTCTTGTCATTATTATTAAAATTTTGATGTTTTAAATTATAAAGAGAATTTTATTTGGTTTTGTTTTCATTGCCATTATCGGTTGTTTTTACATAATCAGGGTCCATTTCAGGTTTTCGAAGACCCGCCACTTCATCCGCCATTAGGATAAATACATTCCAACACAACCCTTTTGTAGAAGGCCACCAACTGTCTGTTGTTGACCATTTTGTAGGAATAAACTCTTTACTGAATGGCCATTTGGGATTTAAATAAATTTCTGCCCAAATCCTGTTTTCCATCAGTTTCGTTGCTTTCTTCCAACCATGTTTTAAACCGGTAACATACGCACAATACTCTGCCCGCAACCAACTTCCACCATTATAATAATACCCGTCATTTTTCCCATCACTGTAATTTTCTTCACCAAATTTTTCAAATGGTTGATAATCTTTGCTAAGAAATGCATACCCCTTTTTATCTTTTGTAAGACGTATTAATATCGGCGCAGTAGTACCAAATTCCGGATGAGGAGAATTAGGTACTTTATTAAGTATGGGAATTTGATTGAGATGATTAATTACCATTTCATCTGTGAGGATAGGCCGTTTAAAAAGCCAAAGAGAATAAAATTCCGGTTCGAGGTCTGTGACAGAAATAAGGTCCGGAAAATTGCGGTCAAATAACAGGTGCTTTTTATTTACATCATAAAATTTGCGATACCCCTCCTCCGCTTTTTTTAAATGCGATTCCGAAACATGAAAACCTAACTCTTTTATAGTTCTCAAAGCAATCGCCAGCATTCCTTGGTTCACAGCGAGGCGATCAGTTTTTGGATTAAAATCAATAATATCAACCTGGCAAAGTGGAAAATGTGAGCGACATATACCATCCCTGGTAGAATCAAATTCATTCAACACATAATCTACTGCTTTTTTAATTTTTTCCTGCGGAAGCGTAACGCCAAACCTGCGTTTATTCAGCATGGCCCACATGAGCCATTCAATGGTAGCTTCATTATCTTTTGCTTCTACCGATCCCATTTGCGGTGTAATGATAGTGCCAATACCTCCTTTGGGAGTCTGAGTTTTGCCCCACAGATTCCACAAAGAAAGATTCAATTCTCTATTGTAGGTAGAAACGGTAGAAAAAAAGCAATCCCGGTTATACATGTCCGGTGCATAATTCATGTTGGGCACATTCAATGGAGTAAAATCGTTTACATCCGTTATCCATGTAAGCATATTGAAATTGGCATACAACATTTTTTCTATCAATGGTCCTTTAAACTCCTTTCCTTCGGCTAACCGTGACTGTGAGGAAATCATAAATTGCTGGTGCGATTTCCATGGTTCTGTAAAAATGAAAGTTGTCTTTTTTATCTTTTCTCCAATAGGAAGGATGTTGTATGGTTCGCGCTGAGGCTGGTGTTCTGTGAATTGCAGATCTTTTATCTGCAGGTTACTTTCCTTACCCGATTGTGTGCCAATGAACATTGATACACTATCATTTTCAATATATGGAACCAAAATACTTCCTTTAAAAGTAGTCCATTCATTTTCTTCTG
>JBDTEK010000314.1:0-4550 GCA_039922575.1 Ginsengibacter sp. | reverse complement strand
ATGAGGGCGCTTCGCTTAGTTCAAGGACAACCCGATTGCTTTCCCGAAAAATTTCGGGATTTGTCCGGCCTGCGCGCGGCAAAAGCCTTTCGAAAAACTACATTTATGACTTTGTTTCTTTTTTTCGTTTCCTTTTTTATTTGTATTTTTTGCAAAAAATGTATGAACGGGACATCCTATAATTATATTTATTCAAAGAAATTTCTTGGCACATTAATAACCTTTTTTTGTGCTTCGGTTGTCTTTGCTCAAATACCCACCAATGGCCTTGATGTGAAGCATTATAGTTTTACCATCACGCTCAACGACAGCAATAATATTATCCGGGGAAACGCCGAAATCACGACAGGTTTCACTCATGATGAAAACAAAGTATTGTTTGACCTGGTAAATAAAAATGAGGATGGTAAGGGAATGGTAGTGACCACGGTAACAAAAAATAATATTCCCATACATTTTTCACAGGATGCACAACATCTTATCATCCATGATACGGCGTTGGCCGGCACAGAAAAAACCTACATCATCAATTATGAAGGCGTACCGGCAGATGGACTAATCATCAGTAATAATAAATATGGTCATCGCGCTATTTTTGCAGATAACTGGCCCAACAGGGCGCACAACTGGATTCCCTGCAATGACCATCTTTCCGATAAAGCAACCGTTGATTTTATTGTAAATGCGCCTGATCATTACCAGGTAGTATCCAATGGCAAAAAGGTTGAAGAAACCAATCTCCCCAATCATTATAAACTTACGCACTGGAAAGAAGAAGTGTCTTTACCCACGAAAATAATGGTGATAGGTGTGGCAGATTTTGCAGTAAATAATGTAGGAAGCGTTGATTGTATTCAGGTTTCCAGTTGGGTTTATCCTGAAGACCGGGACAGCGGCTTTTTACAATATGCTATTGCGAAAAATATTTTGCAATGGTACATTCAGCGCATTGGCCCTTATGCGTATGAAAAACTGGCGAATGTGCAATCAAAAACAATATTCGGAGGAATGGAAAATGCCGGCTGCATATTTTATTTCGAAAATTCAGTGGGTTCAAAAAGTCTTGAAAGTTTGTTTGCTCATGAAATAGCGCATCAATGGTTTGGTGATAATGCAACGGAAAAAGACTGGCCGCATTTATGGTTGAGTGAGGGTTTTGCCACGTACATGACCGATCTTTATTTGGAAAATAAATATGGTACTGATACTTTACAAAAGATTTTGAGAAAACAAAGGGATGATGCCCTCGTCTTCTACAAAAGCAATAAAACACCTGTTGTAGATACTTCCGGAAAAAATAATTTAATGCATTTACTAAATGCCAACAGTTATCAGAAAGGCGCGTGGGTATTGCACATGCTGCGCAAAAAACTGGGAGATAGCCTATTCTGGAAAGGTATCCGCACTTATTATAAAACGTATGCCGGCAGCAATGCCAATACAAATGACCTGGAAAAAGTATTCGAAAAAGTATCTCATCAAAATCTCAAAATATTTTTCAATCAATGGCTTTTCACCGCAGGGCAACCTATGCTAAACATTGAATGGAAATACAATAAAGCGAAAAAACTGTTATTGCTGAAAATTGAGCAAACGCAAACTCATCTTTTTGAATTTCCTCTACAGATTGCATATAAAGATGGCAATAAAACGATTATTAAAACAATTGAAATAAAGAATAAAATAACGCTGAAAAACATTCCGTTAACGATCGGGCCAAAAGAAATTGTTGCTGATCCGGGTGTGAATTTGTTTTTTGTTGTAGAAACGATTCATTCGTAGATAGGTTTCATTCAACATTTCTACCCTGAATTTTGTTAATGTTTTCTAAAAATCTTTTTTTATTTTGATATTACGAAAACATTCGTACATTTGTTGTACGAAACAATTCGTAGTAAATAAATAAATAATGAAGAGTTTAAAATTGAGTAAGCCTACAGAGAGTGAAATGGAAATTTTGCAGGTGCTTTGGGAAAAAGGCGCTTGCACTGTTCGCGAAGTGCATGAGATATTATTGGAAACAAAAGACGCGGGTTACACTACTACTTTAAAATTGATGCAGATCATGCACGACAAAGGGTTATTAAAACGCAACGATGAGGCCAGAACGCATATTTACACTTCCATGGTGAAGAAGGAATCTATACAAAAACAGGTAGTAACAAAAATGATCAATGGATTGTTCAAAGGCTCCCCGGCAAAATTGGTAATGCATGCATTGGGAAATCACCATGCTTCACAAGAAGAGATCCGGGAAATAAAAAACTACCTCGATGAAATGGAAAGCCAGGCAAGCATAGAGGGGAAGGTTAATTCAAAAAAATAATTTTCATTGTCAATTGATTAAAACGGGCTGGCAGACCATTAATTATTAAGGTTAAAAACTAAAACAATGGATCACTTTAGCTTTCTTTTTTCTTCAACTGCACAGGCGCTGGGCCACACTTTATTGTACAGTTTGTGGCAGGCTTTTGTTGTTTTCATTTGCCTTCGCCTGATTTTAAAATTGATTCCTCATGCCTCTGCGCGGATTAAATATTCGCTTTCTTATTTTGCATATTTTGGCATCGCCGCCTGGTTTGTAATTACACTCATCAGGCAATTATCGCTTGTGCAAAATGAATTGGCTTACCATGCGATGATTGGCCGGGACACTTTTGAGCGAATGGCTTCTGATCAATCGGTTTCCTTCTCTTCTTTGGGATTGTCCTTTTCTTTTTTAAACGCTTATTTGCCGTGGCTCGTTGGGTTTTATTTAATTGGAACTATTTGCCTCGCTATTCGGTTATTATACAATTATTTTCAAACCAGCCAGCTTAAATCCAACGGCCTCACGGCTCTTGACACTTCATGGCAGGAACGTATTTTACAATTAGCCGGCAAAATAAATATTCATCGAAAAGTCAGCACATATTTTTCCAGCCATATAACCACGCCGGTGATGATAGGGTTTTTTAAGCCGCTGATTTTGTTACCATTGGCGACAATGAATCATTTATCGCCGCAGCAATTTGAGGCTATTTTGCTGCATGAGCTGGCGCATATCCGGCGCAACGATTATTTATGGAACTTGTTTCAATCTGTGTTGGATATTGTTTTATTCTTCAATCCTTTCACCTGGTGGATCACAAAAAATATTCGTGAGGAGCGGGAAAAGTGCTGTGACGAAATGGTGTTGCAATTATCCGATCCTTATCATTATGCACGCGCTTTATTGGCGCTGGAGGAACCCGCCCATCACCATGCTTTAATGATGACAGCGGTTGGAAAACGTTCGAAATTATTACATCGAATCAAAAATATAATAGAAATGAAAAACAATCGTATTAATCTTCGTCAAAAGCTGATTGCCTCATTAGTGATTGCCACTGCCTCTATTTCGGTTGCTTGGCTTACGCCAAAAGAGGATAAAGCCGTGCATTCCGGTAATCAGGTTATCGCTTTAAATACTCCTCCAAAAATACCGGTATTATCCACCTGGTTTCCTCCATTGAGGGCATTGACAGATACGCCTCCAAAAAAAATTGCACCGGTTGCGCCATTACCACCTGTTGCGCCTTTGGCTCCGGACGCTCCTGTTACACCGGCTCCGCCAATGCCGCCAACAGCACCTTTAGGCATTATCGCGCCAGCTCCACCAATGCCACCAGTACCACCAGTACCACCAATACCACCAATACCACCTTTGCCGCCGATAGATAATATGAAGGATACACCTCCACCTGTTGCTAATTATTTCAAAAGTAAGGAATGGAGACAGCAGCAGGAAGCAATAAAAAAGAGTACTGCGGAGATGCAAAAATATTTTCATAGCGATGCCTGGAAAAAGCAACAAAAATTGATGAAAAAAAATTCGCTTGCTGTGAGTAAATATTTTAATAGCCCTGAATGGAAAAAACAACAGGAAGAAATACAAAAGAGTACGGGTCACATCCAGGAATATTTCAACAGCCCTGAGTGGAAAAAACAGCAGGACGAAATTCAAAAGAGTACGGGTCACATCCAGGAATATTTCAACAGTCCTGAGTGGAAAAAACAACAGGAGGAAATTCAAAAAAGCTCAGATGGTATTCAGAAGTATTTCAATAGTCCTGAGTGGAAAAAACAGCAGGAATTGATAAAACATTCAACAGATTCTATCAAGGCTTATTTTAATAGCGATGCCTGGAAAAAGCAGCAGCAGGATTTACAAAAAACAATGGCGAAAACGAAACAATTTTTTGAAAGCAATGAATGGAAAAAGCAACAGGATGAATTAAAAAGGTTGATGGATGAAAGTAAGGAAGCAATGGAGAATCCCAAGCCAGGAAAGAAATGAAATGGAGAGGTGAAGAGCAGGAGAGGAGCTTTAAGCTATCTGAAAGGTTGACTGGAAATCCATCGTTCTGGCCGTAGAAGAAAGTCTCCGGATCGTATAACAGATGTATTGCAACTTTTTTTCAGAAGTCCTCTCTTTTATTTCACCTCTTTTAATCTGTCCTCATTTTTTTCCTGTATTAAATCTAATATTTTATTTTTTCCCATTTTCTTCAGTGAACTGGAAACAAAAT
>JBDTEK010000313.1:0-4362 GCA_039922575.1 Ginsengibacter sp. | reverse complement strand
TTTATCGCCTGAAAAACGCCATTGTTCAAAAGCGCGATCTAAGCGGAGCCGATTTTTTTGACAATGCAGGGTCTGCAAAACAAAATGGTTTGGAAAGTTATGCATCGTATGAATTAATCAATAATGAGCAGCAATTTTTTAATTATGGTTTTATTTATATCAGCGATACATGGAATAATTTCCGATATAATAATTACAAACAATTGAATACCGATTTTTCCGGGAATAAAATTCCGGGAGTAGCTGCGCAAACATTCGTTGCGGGTTTCGATGTAAGAACGAAGGCTGGTTTATATGCCAACGCTACTTTCTTTTATAGTGGCAAAATAGCGCTGAATGATGCAAACAGCACTTTTGCAGATCCATACCATTTATTAGGTTTGAAATTGGGTTACAAAACGCTTATTTCAAAAGAAGTACAACTAGAATTATTTACCGGAGCACAAAATATTTTTGATGAAAAATACAGTTTGGGAAATGATATAAATGCCGCAGGTGGCCGTTACTATAATGTGGCTCCCGGAAGAAATTATTATGCAGGGGTTGCCTTGAGGTTTAATAAGAATAAATGATCGGTGAAGTAGAACTCTGGTAATTTAGTGATCTGTGATTTAGCGATCAGTGATTTAGCGATCGGTGAGCCAAAATTTGTGAGAAGTGATAAATCCGTTAAGTGATATGAAGTGAATAAAATAATGAGGTTGCTATCCTAATTACCCATTAACCCAATCATCAAAATAAACTTTTGATTCTAAATATTTTTGCAATTACTTTTGCCGCATAAATGGTTCCCGGTTCTGATAATGATCAGGAAGGGATTAAAAAGGGAATCCGGTTCAATTCCGGAGCTATCCCCGTAGCTGTAAAATGGCCTTGTCATTCTTTAAGAAAGATAAGGTGACTTTACTTACACCACTGTCCGCTCAGGCGGATGGGAAGGTTGAAGTTAAACATTAAGCCAGAAGACCTGCCACTTATACTTCATTCAATGCTTTCGGGAGAAAAGCAGAGATGTAAAGTGGCTGCGTGCATTTTATATTTCTACTTATTCCCTTTTATTTATTTAAAAAAGAATCAAAAATTATTCAAAAAATGAAAGGTAGAATCATCGTTTCCATTTTGTTACTTACTTCTGTAAGCTTATTTGCGCAAGACACCACAAAAACACTCAACGAAGTAATTGTGACAGCCACAAAATCTCCTGTAAAACAAAGCGAAACAGGCAAAGTGGTCAACATTGTTACCCAGGAACAATTGCAAAAAAGTTTTGGTAAATCATTATCTGAAGTGATGAACCAAATACCCGGAATAACTATTAACGGCGCTGAAAATAATTTGGGTACAAACCAAACTGTATACGTGCGCGGAGCTTCATCATCCAACACTTTAATACTGCTTGACGGAATTCCGCTGTACGATGCCTCCGGAATAGGAAACGAATTTGATCTTAATAACTTCTCTCTGGATAATGTGGAAAGAATCGAAATTGTAAAGGGCGCTCAATCTACTTTATACGGCTCAGATGCAGTAGCCGGAGTTATTAATATCATCAGTAAAAAAGGTGAAAAAAAGCCTTTCAATCTCAATGTAAATCTTTCAGCCGGATGCTATGATACTTACAAAGGTGCTGTGTCAATAAGCGGCACTAACGGTAAAGGGCAAACGTATTTTGTTTCTTACAACAAAATAAAAAGCAAAGGCTTCTCCTCTGCCTATGATTCTACAGGTATAATGAATTTCGACAGAGACGGTTTCAACCAGGATGTTTTCCAAATAAATTATAGTTTCAAACCAATTAAAAATACTTCTGTCCGTTTATTTGGAAAATACAATAACAATCACGCGGATATAGATGCAGGCGCTTTTGCAGATGATAAGGATTATACCTATCACAATGATAACACTATCGTAGGAACCTCTATAGATTATAAATTAAATAGCGGTTTCGTCAGGCTGCAATACAATTATAATCGCTATAACAGAAATTTTTTAGACGACTCCACATCTGTAGGAGGTTTCTCCAGATACCAAAGAGGTAAATATAATGGCACATCCAATTTTGCAGAGCTTTTTACACATCTTGATTTAACCAAAAATGTAGAGTTTCTTGCCGGCATAGATTACAGGCAAAATTCCACAAGCCAACTATATATTTATCTGCCTGATTATGGATTTCCATCAATCCCATTATCTGCGGATAGCGCTAAAACAAATCAATTCAGCGGCTACGTTTCTGTAAATGTGAAAGCAAAAAAAGGGTTTAATATTGAACTCGGAAGCCGCTGGAATCATCATAGTATTTATGGCACCAATTATACCTCATCTGTCAATCCGTTTTTCTTAATAAATGATCATTATAAAATCTACGCAAACATATCTTCGGGTTATCGCGTGCCGTCGCTTTATCAATTGTTTTCAGAATTTGGAAATAAGAATTTAAAGCCAGAAACTACTACGAGCTATGAAACAGGAATTCAATATTTTTCCGATAAAATAAATGCCAGGCTAACGGGTTTTGTACGAGACGGAAGAGACGTATTTTTATTCTCCGGTATGCAATATGCCAATGGAGATAAGCAAAATGATTATGGAATAGAATCAGAAGCCTCTGTGAACTTTACAAAATCTTTTGGCATCGCAATTAACTATACTTATGTAAATGGAAAAATATCAACAAAGAATTTTACAGGAAAGGATACTTCCTTCTTTAATCTATACAAAAGGCCAAAAAACACCTTCAATCTTTCGATGAATTATCAGGCTACAAAAAATGTTTTTTTATCAGCCGCCTTAAAAGTAGCCAGCAAAGCCTTTGAAGGGCAATATGAATTGAAACAATATTATACTTTAGGATTCTATGGGCAATATAAATTTGACAAAAGATTTTCCGTGTTCACTGATTTACAAAATATAACTGATCAGAAATATTTTGAAACAAGAGGGTTTACTACTAAAGGATTTAATATGAATTCGGGTGTGCATATTTCGCTATAAGTTATGAATGGCTGAAGTTGATAAATTCTATTGAAAAAAATATTTTTAATGTTGAAAAACAGCAAATCTTAAGAGGTTTTTCTTTTGTACAACTACTAATATTTTTTAGCTCTGTCGTATTGGTCGGGCCACGGAATATCAACATTTAATTCTTTGGCTGCATGAAGTGGAAAATAGGGCTCCCGCAATAATTGTCGCGCTAAAATAATCAGGTCAGCTTTTTTTTCTCCGAGAATTTTTTCTGCCTGTTCAGATGTAGTTATAATCCCGACAGTGCCCGTTAAGATACCGGCTTCATTTTTTATTTTTTCTGAAAATGGAACCTGGTACAAAGGGGCCACGGGTATTCTTTGCTCATGCGAATTTCCTCCTGAAGAACAATCAATCACATCTACGCCATTTTCTTTTAAGATCTTCGCTAATTTAACCGAATCATTTTCATCCCATCCGCAGCTAACCCAGTCCGTTGCAGAAATTCTTACAAAAAGAAGGATATCTTTTCTTACCGACTGCTTTATTTCTTTTATTATTTCTAATAATAATTTGATCCTGTTTTCGAAAGAACCACCGTATTCATCCTTTCTAAAGTTAGTTGCCGGCGACATAAATTCGTTTAGCAAATATCCGTGCGCCGCGTGTAATTCAATTACTTCAAAACCCGCTTCCTCAGCTCTTTTTGCAGATGAAACGAAATCTTTTATTAATTGTCTGATCTCATCCATTTCCATTTCCTTAGGTACAGGCTCGCCTTGCCTGTATGGTATGGCGCTCGGAGCTAATGTTTGCCAGCCGCCTTCATCCTGTTTCAGAGATTTGCTTCCTTTCCACGGAGAAGAGTGGCTCGCTTTTCTTCCGGCATGCGCTAATTGCATTCCCGGAATGGCGCCATTTTGTTTTATAAATTCAGCAATTCTTTTTAAAAAAGCGATGTGCCCGTCTTTCCAAATGCCCAGATCATCAGGAGTGATTCTTCCTTCAGGGGAAACAGAAGTAGCCTCAGTAAATACCAGTGCCGCACCTCCTACTGCCCTGCTGCCCAGATGAACCAGATGCCAGTCATTGGCAAACCCATCTACACTGGAATATTGGCACATCGGAGAAACTACAATTCTATTTTTCAATTCGGTTTCCCTGATTTGAAGAGGTTCAAATAATAAAGCCATAATTTATATTTAGACTGCAAATTTGCCAACTATTTTGCTTAAAAAAAATTCCATTAATTTTGCCAGCCTTTAAACAACTTTGGCCCCGTAGTTCAGTGGATAGAATAGAAGTTTCCTAAACTTTAGACACAAGTTCGATTCTTGTCGGGGCTACAAAAAAGCTATAAGTAGAATTTTTATAAAGGTGCCTCACAATTATAAATAT
>JBDTEK010000312.1:0-6950 GCA_039922575.1 Ginsengibacter sp. | reverse complement strand
TTGGAATCACACTTACATTGGGGAAGGGTTTTTGGCAGATATTTATAGCAGTAGGCCTCACTATGTGGGTAAGTGTAGCGCGGGTGGTGCGGGGGCAGGTAGTGGCGTTGCGGGAGATGGAATACATTCAAGCGGCTAAAGCGCTGGGTTTAAAAAATATGAGAATTATTATACGTCATATTCTTCCAAATGTATTAGGGCCTGTAATGGTGATCGCGGCAGCTAATTTTGCAAGCGCCATCATAATCGAAGCGGGCCTTAGTTTTTTAGGAGTAGGAATACAGCCACCTACGCCAAGCTGGGGGTTAATGATTAAAGAAAATTACAACTTCATCATCACTCATAATCCTGCACTGGCACTGGCTCCTGGGGTTGCTATTATGATTTTGGTTTTAGCTTTTAATCTTTTGGGAAATGGTTTGAGAGACGCACTGGATGTAAGGGGTTAGCCTGACCTCTTTGTCCTCAAAAATAAGATTCATATATCAACTGTTTTTTGTTTTTCAATAAGTCGAAATTTATTATGAGTTGATTTTTAATATTCTCAATTGTTTCGCGAATACACATTCTATCTTCAATCAAATGTTTACAATCACGTCATACATCAAACATCAAACATTTTCCTCACTTACTTTCACACTTCT
Organism: Ginsengibacter sp.; assembly: GCA_039922575.1. Classification (GTDB taxonomy): domain Bacteria; phylum Bacteroidota; class Bacteroidia; order Chitinophagales; family Chitinophagaceae; genus Ginsengibacter. The sequence continues at coordinate 6,306 of JBDTEK010000312.1, read as the reverse complement.
ATTAAAACTTTCAGCAAGAGATATCAAAGTTTCCGTGCGTTCAATTCCTTTAATTTTTTGAAGTCCATCATGCAGAATTCCTCTGAGTTGATTAATGTCTTTGCAGATAATTTCTATGTACATACTGTAATTACCTGTGGTATAGTTCAACCGCACTATTTCCGGAATTTTCTCCAGTTCTTTGGCAACAACATCATACAAAGAACTCTTTTCCAGAAAAATGCCAACGAACGCGGTAATATCGAAACCTAATTGTTTCAGATTTACTTTTAATCTTTTACCTTTTACAATGCCATACTCCTCTAATTTTTTTATGCGCACGTGAATAGTGCCTCCACTTACAAAAAGTTTCTTGCCTAATTCGGCATATGGAGTTTCGGCATTTTCCAGCATTTCCTGGATAATTTGTAAATCGAGTTTATCAATATTAAATTTAGCTGCCATTTTTATTTTCTTTTTAGATGGATTATAGGAAAATGCTAATTTATTTAAAAATATTCTATTTTCCAACTATTTTGTTTAATAATTTTGTTTAATAAAGTCGTATTGTTTAGATTTGCATCAGATTAGTTCTTTAAAATTGTGGGGTGATGAAATTTTTGGCAGACATGCCCTCTTGTCTCGGGGGTGAGGATAACAGGATAAACGTAACATAGAGCCGGATTGATAGCAATATTGATTCGACCAGGGTCGACCACTGAACTTTGTGTTACAGCTAACTGCCTCGTGAAGGTTCGAACCCTTCCCCTACAGCTTTTCATTGTTTTGGAAGCCTTTGTCAAAGTGTTTTTGCAAGGGCTTTTTTATTTGGGGTAATTATCAACTTTTGATAATCTTACCTGGATCAATCCCTAATATATCTTTATTTGGCCTTCAACAATGCTACACATTCAATATGATGCGTCTGCGGAAACATATCCACTGGCTGCAATTTTTCTATTATAAATTTTTCACTTAGCAGTTGCAGATCGCGTGCCTGAGTAGCTACATTGCAACTTACATATACCATTCTAAGCGGCGCTATTTCTATCAATTTTTCTACCAGTTTACCATGTAATCCAGCCCGCGGAGGATCAATAATTACTACGTCGGGCCGGCCATGCAATTTAAAAAAAGAGTTATTGCAGATTTTAATTACATCGCCGGCATAAAATGAAGCGTGTGAAAGATTATTTAAAATAGCATTTTCTTTAGCATCATTTATAGCCTCTTCAATTACATCTACTCCGATTATTTTTTTTGCATTTTTGCTTAAAAAAATTCCAATACTTCCTGTGCCACAATATAGATCATAAACGATTTCATTTCCGGAAAGGCTGGCAAAATCTTTTACTACATTATACAAAACTTCTGCCTGTTTGGTGTTAGTTTGAAAAAATGATTTCGCTGAAATTTTAAAGTGATACTCCTCCAATTTTTCAATTACATATCCTTTACCCATTACGATTTTCGGATTCAGATCGTAAATGCTGTCGTTCCATTTTGGATTGATGGTGTACAATAATGTAGTGATCCGGGGTACTTTGCTCAATAAATAATTACAGATTTTTTCTCTTTCTATTTCTTCATCATGGCCAAATACGATATTTACCATTAACTCTCCGGTAGTGCAAAAACGGATAATGAGGTTCCTTAAAAATCCCTTGTGTTCCTTTGCATCGTAATAACTCAGGTTATTTTGAACAGCATACTCACGAAGATAATTTCTGATCTCATTATTTACATCATCCATCAACCAACATTCTGTAATGTCAAGTATTTTATCGTACAGCCGTGGAATGTGGTAACCTAAAGCCCCGCCTGGCCATTCGTTTTCGCCAAGTGCTTTTAATTCTTCCGGAGGCAAATATTTTTTATTGCTGAAAGTAAACTCCAGTTTGTTTCTGTAATGAATTGTTTGTGCAGAACCTAATATAGGTAGTAACGGTACGCCACCCAATTTGCCAATTCTTTTAAAAGCATCTCTCGCTTCCTGTTCTTTATATTCCAATTGTTTTTCGTAAGGTAGCATTTGCCATTTGCATCCGCCACAAATACCAAAGTGAATACAAAAAGGTGTTACTCTTTCTTTGCTGAATTCTTTTATTTTAACAGCCTTTCCTTCGGCCCAGTCTTTTTTATTTTTGGTTACAAAAACATCAACCACATCACCGGGTACAGCGCCTTCAATGAAAATCACTTTTCCATCTACACGTGCAAGAGATTTACCCTGTGCCGCATAGCCGGTTACCAATATATTTTCCAGAGTAAACTTTTTTCTTTTCACAGGTGCAAAAGTAGTTTTTGTGGTTGATTCAATCTAAAATGTTAAGTATTTTGAAACGTTATTTGTTTACTGGAATTTGAATATTTTTGTTTCCTATTTTTATCAAATGAAGATTATACTACTATCTGCCTTTTTATTTGCTTTTTCATTTTCCCGGGCACAAGGATTCAGAGTTACCTTAGAAGTCCCCCAATATTCTGAAGGGCTAGTGTACCTTACTTACTATTATGGGAAGAATATGAACATTGAAGACTCGGCCATTATCAATTCAAAAGGTGTTGCAATATTTCAAAAAAAAGAAAAATTAATTCCTGGTGTTTACTCTATTGTTTTCCCGGGTAAAAATAAATTGTACGATTTTCTGGTTGACAAAGAGCAGACGATTACAATAAAAGCAGATACAACCGATCTAATTAATAAAACAATTGTAACAGGTTCAAAAGAGAATATTCTTTTTCAGCAATATCAAAAACATGCTGCAGAAAAAGGATCTTTTATGCAAAAAGAAATAGAAGCATTTAAAACATCCAAAACAAAAAATGATAGTACCATACATGAAACAAAATACAAAGAGTTAAATACAGAATTAAATAATTACAGGGAAGAAATTATTAATAAACACCCAAATTCTATGCTTGCAGCGCTACTTACCAGTATGAAAGAACCCAAAGTACTTAACACTCATCCTGTTACCCGCCAGGACTCTTTAGATAATTACCAATATTATAAAAAGCATTATTGGGACGGCATTACATTTATGGATGATCGTATTATACGCACTCCTTTTTTTTTACCGAAAGTAGAAAGGTATTTCAGGGAAGTGGTTTCTCCCATGCCGGATTCTACAATAAAGGATGCTGATTACCTTTTATTACTTTCAAGATCATCGCCGGAAATGTTTAAATTTTTATTGAACTGGCTTACAGATGAATATATTAATCCTAAATATATGGGCCAGGATGCAGTATTTGTACATTTATTTGAAAAGTACCATTCTAAAGGAGTTTCAAGCTGGTTGAATGAAAAACAAATTACAGCAATTTCAAATCGGGCCTATATGGTGATGTCAAATTTAATTGGCGAACCGGCTGCTAATCTTGAAATGGTTGATACAGCGGGAAAGTTAGCGGCATTATATAATATTAACTCACTTTATACCGTTATTTGTTTTTGGGATCCTACGTGTGGCCATTGCAAAGTAGAAGTGCCGCGCCTTGATTCTATGTATGAAGCCAGGTGGAAAAAGGAAGGAGTAACAATATATGCGGTGTTGGCTGAAGTGCATGAAAAACAAAAATGGATAGAATTTATAAGGGATCATCATTTGCAAAGCTGGATAAATGTATATGAAACCGATGAGCAAAAAAAGAAAAATGAAGATGCCAGGAAGCCTTCCTACAAACAATTGTATGATGTAGTGCAAACGCCCACATTATACCTTTTAGATAAAGACAAAAGAATAGTAGCGAAAAAATTAACGCTGGAACAAATGGACGATGTTCTTCATGCGAAAATAAATAACCATCCTTCGAATAATTTAAATAAAGTAGAACGATAATTTACAAAAATATATCGTGTATTTTTAAAACCTATCTATGAAAAAAGGAGTACTCCTATTTGCGTTTTTTCCTATCATATTTTCCGCTTACAGCCAAACTCTTTTTACGTACGGAAACCACTCAGTTACGGCTAAGGAGTTTTTAAAAGCGTATAATAAAAGCAAAACGGCCACGCCAGATAAAGAAAAGGCGTTTCGTGATTATCTGGACTTGTACACCGTTTTTAAATTGAAAGTGCAGGCTGCAAAAGATTTACATCTGGATACACTGCCGGCCCTACAGGCCGATCTTCAAAATTTCAGGACTCAGATAGAAGAAAATTATTTGAAAGATGATAAAAAGATGAATGCCCTGATGGAGGAAGCGTTTGCCAGAAGCCAGAAGGATATTCATGTTTCTCATTATTTTGTAGAAGTGCCGGAGGGCGCTGATACTGCAAAATTTTTTAAAGCAATAAATGAAGTTTCTCAACAATTGAGATCAACTAAAAATAGTTCAAAAGATATTCTTACCAGAGTAAATACCAACGGCGTAAATATTGTTGAAAATGATTTTGGATTTATTACAGTTTTTACTTTGCCTTATCAATTTGAGAACATTGTATACGGATTAAAGCCCGGACAAGCAAGTATTCCTTTACGCACAAAAAAAGGATGGCACGTTTTTAAAAACGAGGGAGAAAGGCATGCAGTTGGCAAAGTGAAATTGGCCCAAATACTAATTACTGCACCTGCTGGCTTTATAAATGAAAGAGAGCATGCAAAAAAATTAGCCGATTCTCTTTATCAGGTATTACAAAGTGGAGGCGATTTTAAGGAGCTTGCAAAAGAATATAGTAGCGACAGAACCACTTTTATAAACGGTGGAGAAATGCCTGAGTTCGGCGTCGCAAAATATAATCCGATTTTTGAAAGCCATGCATTTTCTCTTAAAAAAGATAATGAGGTATCACCTCCGTTTGAAACCGAATTTGGATACCATATCATAAAACGGATTAGCGCAACTCCGGTGCCTTCTTCAAAAAATGATGAAGCATTTATGCATGATTTAAAACAGGAAGTACTAAAAGATAGCCGGATTGAAAACGCGAAAATTCAATTTGTAAATGAGATCATTCCTAAAATAGGATATAAGAAACTCTCAGTAAATGAGCAGGATATCTGGAATGTAACGGACAGTTCTTTACTGGCAAATAGAAATATAACTTCGGGAAAGGTGAGTGAAAAAACAGTACTGCTAACCTACAATAATAATGCGAAAATAAAAGTGAGCGATTGGATCTTATTTTTGAGGAACAACAATGAATTGGGAAAAGGAGAAATACATCAGTCTTATCAAAAATACTGGAATGATTTTGTTGCTTATTCTGCGCTTCAAAATTATAGAAACAGGTTACAGGATTTTAATCCTGAATTTAAAGAACAGCTCAATGAATTTAAAGATGGGAATTTGCTCTTTGAAGTAATGGAAAAAAATGTTTGGGGAAAAGCTGCATCAGATAGCGCAGGGCTTTTACAATTTTATGCGGGTCACAAACAAAAGTATTTATGGAATGAAAGCGCTGATGTCATTATGTTTTCCTGTGGCAATGAGGCCGTTTCTAAAGTGAGTATAGAAGAACTGAAGAGAGGAAAATCCTGGAGAGATGTAATGAATGAAAATTCTTCTTTTGTACAGGCTGATTCCGGAAGATATGAACTATCTCAAATTCCGGTGGAACAGAAAATTAATTTTACTGAAGGCGCCATTACGCCGCCTTTTATAAATAAAATGGATGGCACCGTTGTTTTTTCAAAAATCATAAAATTATATTCCACCGGCCAACAGAGATCTTTTGAAGATGCCCGTGGATTGGTGATCAATGATTATCAAAATTACCTGGAAAAAAATTGGATTATCCAACTGAAAAAGAAATATCCCATCAAAATAGATGAAAAAGTATTTCAATCATTGTTGAAATAATCCGCAACATCCTTAATAAATCTAAACGATCCGGAAATATCCGCACAAGCAATCAGCTAAAGATTAACGCTGCATCGAGGTCAGCAGAAGAAACTCTATCAAGTGGTATATTTAGAACCAACAATGCAAATAAGTTTTTTGTTGTAGAACTTGCCAATAATGAGCAAAGAAGATAGTCTTTTGAGATGGCGCCATTATACTATAAAACCATAATCGTCAAATTATTGCTCGTAAGTTCCTCTCCAGCATAGCTTGTTACTCTTCATCTGTTGAACAAAATTCAGGGTGTTTTCTAGCTAAAAAAGCACCATTTTGGCCGCATTGCCATAAAGCCATCAACCGTTTTACAGTACATTGAAATTTCGTAGATTATGGAATGCAGCAGTCTTTTACCTACTCCAATAATCTTTTACAGCTCCTCTATCTCGGCAGTCTTTTTTTGTTTTTTGACTTCATATAGATGAAAAGGAATAGAAATGCAAAAATCAGGATCAATGGAATAATGTTTGTAACATGGAT
>JBDTEK010000311.1:0-3189 GCA_039922575.1 Ginsengibacter sp. | reverse complement strand
TTTCTACCCGTTAGCCCTGTATCGCCATGTGGGCCGCCAATAACAAATTTCCCTGTAGGATTAATATGGAATTTTATCTTATCGTTAAATAAATGGGCATATTTTGGATATTTTTTCTTCATCCGTGGTATCAGTACTTTCTTTATATCATCTGATATTTTTTGTAACATTTTTTCTTCTGTATCAAATTCATCGTGCTGCGTAGAAACTACTATAGCTTCAATTCTTAAAGGTTTATTATCATCGCTGTATTCTAATGTAACCTGGCTTTTAGCATCCGGGCGCAAATATTTTATTTGTTTGTTTTCCCTGCGCAATGCCGCCAGTTCTATTAAGAGATTATGTGCAATATCCAATGCAAGGGGCATATAATTTTCTGTTTCATTTGTAGCGTACCCAAACATCATTCCCTGATCGCCAGCGCCTTGCTCTTCCTTTTTCTTTCTGTCAACTCCCTGATTAATGTCTGAAGATTGTTCATGAATTGCCGAAAAAATACCGCAGGAGTTAGCTTCAAACATGTATTCGCTTTTGGTATATCCAATTTTCCTGATCACATCCCGCGCTATTTCCTGTACATCCAGGTATGCTTTCGATTTTACTTCTCCTGCAAGAACAACTTGCCCAGTAGTTACCAAAGTTTCGCATGCAACTTTGCTTTGTGGATCAAAAGCTAAAAAGTTATCTATAAGCGCATCACTGATTTGATCAGCAACTTTATCCGGGTGACCTTCACTTACTGATTCGGACGTAAATAAATATGGCATGTTGTTTTATTTTTTTGCGGCAAAATTATGCCTTCGCATTGACAGGACAAAAAGGAATTCAAAATTTTAAATTCCGTCCAACGGCAAATTAAATTTTAAGGAATAGAGTAAATAATATGAAGCCTTATGCGGGAAGCAGTATTATTAGTTCCATTTAATTTCACTCTTCCATCTGCAATTGCATTCATCCCAAAACTAAAAGGAGCAATAGGTTGATTACACCTATCTAAGTAGCCTACGGAGTTTATAATATAGTAGGGAGCGCTCAATCTCAAAACTGCGTTATTATCGCTTTTGGTTACAATGCTTTGCACATATCTTGAAATGTTAAAAACGTATTGGCCTACCGTATTACCTGCTCCATCAGCAATTTGTTTTACATTTCCACCGAGATAGCTAAACCTGGTTTGCAATTCATTGGCGCTAAAGTCGCAAGGAATAGGAATATATTTACCACTAGTAGAAGTATCCTTTGTATCCAGATAAAGCAATTGAGGCGGTGTTAAATAGTTATCCATAGTATTGGGAGAATACAATTGCTCAATGATCAATTCTGCCCTGTTAATTACCCGGTTTGATAACCCGGTAAGGCCCGGAATTTTTAATTCAGCATAACTACCGGGTGAGGTTTGGATATAAACAACACTGTCACCGGATGCCGGATGGTCAGTATTTTTTGTGATCTCAGAATTGCCCCTGGTGCGAACAATGGAGTTTGCCTCACCTGAATAAATGGTCATCGGGAAATCAACAACAGTGCTGTCTTTCACACCTGCTTTTGAAGACCTGGTATAAATTGATAAGCGTGTATTGGTGCTCGTTAGGTCAAAATAATTTAATGCCTGTCCACCTGTTGATTCATCAGAAACAATGGCAAACCCTTTAAAACTTTCCTCAAATGCCGAATCGGATAAGAATATGGTAGCAGCATTATCGATAAATCCCTGAATTAGCGATCTATCTATTGGAATACGAAGTTGGTTGGCAGCATCTTCTCTGAAAGCGTGAATAGAATCTTTCAAATGGTAAGGAACATAAGACTTTTCGCCTAGCAACATATTACTGTAAGCAAATAAATTGCAGGTAGTATAAACTGAGTCAACCTGAAAACCATTGAGCAAAGGAAATACTTTGGCCTTTTGTACTATATTGGTGTCTCCATAAGAATGCGAATACTGTAACACAATTACAGCAGAATCAATTAATAAACTATCTGCATCGTGATCAGGAAAAGTAAAAGGATAAGTTTGAGGTTTTAATTCAAGGTATATATTACCAGTCGTTTTTCCGAAATAAGGGTCATCGGAAATAATCCCTAAAGCATGAAGATCCGTTCTGTGAATAGAATCACATGTAGTAGGGTCATCAAAATTGGTGGCAATTATATTTAAAGTAGTATCGAAAGTGTGAATATTATCAACCTCAGGTATAAGCCCCTGGCCAAGATTCGTGGTGTCAATTTTTGTACAGCTTAATCCAAAAAAAAATAAAATCAAAATACCTGTTACCGCAGAACTGTATTGGTTTTTAAACACTTGAAAGTAAAATTTGAGATAAAAAAATAAGGGAAAAATTATTTGCTGGCAAGGTCGTTATACAATTGTAAATAGTCTGTTAAATCTGTTTCAGCATTGTATTTCAGAACTTTTTTCCCTTTCACTTTTCCAAATTCATCCATCAATTTTTTATCAACTTTCTCTGCGCCAAACGTAATAGCATCAGCGAAGTGGGCGCCACCCCTAAACATAGCGCTATTGCTGCCGTTATTAAAAAATTCAAGGTCTTTATCTTTAATATTAGAGTTAATGGTAACAATTTTTTTGAACTCAGGTCCCATCTTTTCTTTATAGGTATTTTGACCAATTGTATAAATTACTTTACAATTACTAAAAACCGGTTCTTTTTTATAAGCGGTTTTTATATACATTGGAATAAGCGCTGCCATCCAGCCGCTGCAATGAATAATGTCCGGGGGCCATCCGAATTTTTTTACTGTCTCCAAAGCGCCTTTACAAAAAAGAACTGTGCGCAACGAATTATCGGTAAACCATTTTTCATCCTCATCATGAAATAAGGATTTTCTCTTAAACAAATCTTCATTATCAAGAAAATAAACCTGTAATCTCGCATTGGGAAGCGAAGCAACTTTTATTACTAATGGATAATCATCTCCATCAATTGAAACATTAATGCCTGAAAGACGAACCACTTCATGAAGCCTGTGTCTACGTTCATTGATCATTCCAAACCGGGGCATAATGCAACGAACTTCCATTCCGGTTTCATTCGACTTTACGGCAAGCCTGTTTACAATTTCTGCAAATTCCGTCATCTCAAGGTAAGGAGACATTTCGTTCGCTATGAATAAAATTCTTTTCTTTGTGGACATTTACAAATGGTTAATTAGCTTTATATTTTTTTT
>JBDTEK010000310.1:0-4731 GCA_039922575.1 Ginsengibacter sp. | reverse complement strand
ATGAATGAAACCGCGAGCATCATTAATAATATCAGCGCACGCAGTTTAATACTGCTGGATGAAATAGGACGCGGTACTTCCACTTATGACGGTATTTCTATTGCATGGAGCATTGTAGAATATTTACACCATGCAGCACATGCACCCAAAACTTTATTTGCTACGCATTACCATGAATTGAACGAACTGGAAAATAAACTTGAACGTGTAAAAAACTTTCACATAACGAATAAAGAGACTGGAAACAAAATTATTTTTTTAAGAAAATTATCACCCGGTGGCAGTATTCATAGTTTTGGTATTCATGTAGCGAAAATGGCCGGAATGCCACCTTCATTAATTGAAAGAGCCAATGAAATTTTAAAACAACTCGAAATAAAAAATGTGGATTCTCCCAACGAGGAAGATGTATCTGCAAAAAATAAAAAAAATATCAAAGAAAAATTGCGCGGGTTAAATACCCCACAAATGCAATTGAGTATTTTTGACGCTCACTCACAAACTTTTGAAGATATTCGGAAAATCCTGGAAGCAGTTGACATCAATCGTCTGACACCGGTAGAAGCACTATTGAAACTACAGGAAATAAAAGCGATGATAAAATAGAATTGAGACACTGTAAAGGTTAATCTTCCATTTCTTCCCTGATTTCATCAGAAATTTTTACCAACACCTTATCTATTCGCTGGCCATCCATATCCACAATTTCAAATTCAAAGCCACGCCATTCAAATCCATCTCCGGTAACAGGAATCCGCTTTAATTCATGTAAAATAAATCCAGCAAGTGTGTCAAATTCATTTTCACCTTCATTGATCCAAATGGTTTTATCGAACTTGGTAAGAAAATCATAAAACTGGATCTGCCCGTCAATCAAATAACTTCCGTCCTTTCTTTCTACAATCACATACTCATCATCTTCTTCTTCAGGCATCTCCCCTACTATAGCTTTCAGAAGGTCTTTTACAGTGATCATTCCCAGCAAACTGCCATATTCATCTACAATAAATGCGTAATGTATTTTGGTATTCTTTATTTTTTCAAGTACCTGGTATGCAGAATTATTTTCAGGGATAAACAATGCTTTTCTTACAATTTCTTTTAAAGGTGCATCGGGCATGAGGTACATATCTTTTACATAAACAATGCCTTCAATATCATCTATGTTTCCGTTGCAAAGCGGATATACTGAATGTTGAAATTCTTTAATTTTTTGCTTCACTGATGATCGTTCTTCATTTATATCAAACCAAATAATATCGGTACGATGACTCATGAGAGAAGTAATATTCCTATCTCCCAAATGAAAAACTCTTTGAATAATATCTTTTTCTTCTTCTTCAATAGCGCCCAGTTCACTTCCTTCATTGATCATCGCTTTTATTTCTTCTTCAGTAACCTGGCTGTCTGTGTTGGGCTTTATATTAAATAACTTAAAGAACATCGCGCTTAATTTACTCAAGAGCCAAACGAGCGGATAAGAAATAGTACTAAGTGTTTTGATAGGCGCCGCTACCAACTTTGCAATCTTTTCAGTGTTCATAATTGCAATTCTTTTAGGAACCAATTCGCCAAAAAGAATAGATAAAAAGGTTACAACTATTACAATTAAAACGGTTGAGATCGTAGCTGCATAAGGCTTAAAAAAATCAATGTGTTCAAACAAGGGCTGTAAATAAATGCCGAACTTATCACCAGAATATACACCCGTCAGGATGGAAATCAGTGTTATATAAATCTGGGTGGTGGACAAAAACACATCAGGGTTTTCTTTTAATTCCAAAGCGATCTTTGACCGCCTGTCATTTTTAGAAGCACCTGCTTCAAGCCTGCTTTTTTTTGCCGATACCAATGCCATCTCACACATGACTACGAAAGCATTGAGGAGGATAAGGAAAAATAAGATAATCAGTTCAATCATAAGTGTATTTTCAGTTCAGCTTCTCCAACCCTATTTTGCTGTTGAAGATTTTTGCCGGAATATATCCAAGAATTACACCCACTATTGCACCGCAAAATATATCAAAAGGAAAATGAACTCCTACATATACCTGCGCGTAAGAAATAGCAAATGCCCATAAAAACAATAACGCCCATTTTGGGCTAATAGTCTTTTTGAATGTTGTAAATATAAACATTGCTGCGGCAAAATGATTAGCAGCATGAGAAGATGTAAAACTGGAACTCATCGGGCAATATTTTACTATAAGCCTGATACTATCGCTGATATACGGGTCCCGACACGGACGCAGGCGAAATAAACTTTCTTTTATCAGTGTGCTGCTAACATAATCGCTTAGCATTACATTAAAAAGAAAAAATAAAACCCAAAACCAGCCTGTTGTCTTAAAGTTAAGTGTAATAAGAACTACCAGAAAAAAATAAAAAGGAGCCCAGACCATTGGCTCACGAATGTAGGGAAAGAAGGTATCGAAAAAAGAATTATGCCACTGCTCATTCATTTTTGCAAAAAGCTTATAATCAAAACGCTTTATTGCATCCGGCAGAAACGCCGCATTCTGTATTTCCATTAAAGTCATTAACGCAAAAATAACCATTGATTAAAAACCGTAGGTAAATATTTACATTTGCTGTTACATCTCGTCATTTCCTTCCCTAAAGGATATTTTAATATACACAAATGTTTTTGATGAAAAAAAAATCCAATTTTCCCCGCCTGGTAAAATGGATGTTTTTAACAGGAATCGCATTTCTAATTTTTATGACCATTATGCGGTTTATATTCTTCTACCAGTTCGCACCCCTGCAATATTCATTTTCAAATTGTGTGAAGGCGTTTTTACTCGGATTAAATTTCGACCTCAGAATCGCGTGCGGTATAGTTCTCTTCCCTTTTATAATTGGCAATCTTCACTTAAAATACAATGATAAACGAAGACTTACTATTGCCAGCTTCGTAGAAATATTTATCACGATATCAATGATGGTGCTCCTGATTATTTTTATGAAAAAGGGACACGCCTCCCTATTTACTTTGATCTATATCGGTATTTTATTTATTCTGATTTTAGCGTGGCTGTTCAAAACAAAAAATTGTAACCCTTTTGAAAACTCATTCTCAAAATCCCTTTTCAAAATCTATTTTTTTATTATAACGCTTTTGCTTGTTTTCATATATGCTATTGACTTTCAGCATTTCGATTACCTTCACGAGCGCCTCAATGCCGGTATTCTGAATTATGCTGCTGATACGAAAATTTCTATGAATATGGTTTGGGAAACCTATCCCGTGATTACTTTAATGCTACTTATCATTCTCTGTACATGTATATTATATTGGTTAATAAACAAATGGTTCAGGAAAATACAATCTAATACTTATACGGCTCATGTGATAACAAAATTTATTATTGGTTTTGCATTTGCATTGTTGTTAGGCTTAGGAGTTTTTGGCAGGATAAATCAATACCCGCTTCGATGGAGCGATGCTTTTGCTTTCAATGATAATTTTAAAGCTAATCTTTCTCTAAATCCTGTGCAAAGCTTTTTAAGCACTTTAGAATTCAAAGACTCAAAGTATGATCTTAATAAAGTAAAAGAGTATTATCCTTTAATGGTGCAATACCTTCATATCACACAACCTGATTCCGCTCACTTAAATTACAGGAGGTTTCATGAGGTAGTTCGGCCATCGAAGGCGACTAATGTAGTCGTGGTTATTTGCGAAAGTTTTTCTGCTTACAAGAGTAGCATGTGGGGAAACCCAATGAATACTACTCCTTATTTTAATGAAATGTGTAAACAAGGGATTTTCTTTGATCGCTGTTTTACCCCGGCGTGGGGAACCGCACGTGGAGTATGGGCTGTCGTTACAGGAATACCTGACGTGGAATATCCCAATACCTCAAGCAGAAACCCTGCTTATGTAGATCAGCATTCAATAATCAATGATTATAAAGGTTATGAGAAATTCTATTTTATCGGCGGAAGCTCAAGCTGGGCCAATATCAGAGGATTGTTTACAAATAACATTAATGGACTACATATTTACGAGCAGGAAAATTTTAAATCCAAATCAGTAGATGTGTGGGGCATCAGTGATAAGAGATTATTCCTGGAAGCCAACGGTATTTTAAAGCAACAAACCCATCCATTTTTTGCCGTAATACAGACTGCGGATAATCACCGGCCTTACACCATTCCCGATGAAGACAGAAAAGAATTTGAATTAAGAAAATATCCTGTAGATACTTTAAAGAAATATGGTTTTGCAAGTAATGAAGAATTAAATGCTTTTAGATATACTGATTTCAGTTTTCAAAAATTTATAGAAGCAGCCAAAAAAGAAACCTATTTTAATAATACAATTTTTGTTTTTGTGGGAGATCATGGGATACGGGGTGATGTGGGCAAAATGTTTCCTAATGCATGGGAGGCAGATGGATTAACTACTCAACATGTGCCTTTACTTTTTTATGCTCCTTCACTCTTAACTCCCCAACGAATCAGCCACACTTGTTCGCAACTTGACCTGGTACCATCTGTATCTTCACTGGCTGGTATCTCATTTATCAATACTACTTTGGGGAAAGATTTGTTTGATACGCTCACCAATAATGTCCGTTTCAAAAATGCCGCATTCCTATTTGATCCGGCACTCAAGCAAATCGGCTTTGTTACAGATGAATATTCTTATGTCCATAATCTTACTACAGGAAAGGTAGATTTTCGTTCTTCAAAAGATGATCTGCCCTTACTTGATAATGCTTC
>JBDTEK010000309.1:0-3743 GCA_039922575.1 Ginsengibacter sp. | reverse complement strand
CTGTGCCATTGCATTGTTCAAAAATGCTATTGTGGCAATTAATACAATGAATGTTTTCATAAAAAAATATTTAAGTTAAAAATGTTGTTATGTTATAGGGTTGCCAACCTTTGAAAGACTGTCAACTGATGCCTTTAAAAATTTAAATGCAAGGCTAAAGTAACATACAATTTTGCCTGATAATTTGTCACTCTATATCTGGTAGGATTGACTTTATAATTGGATGTAAAAATGATATAAACGGCAATCACAAGGCATACCGGATAAATTTAAAAATTTACCGGACTATGATTTTACATTTTGGAATCTGTACGTTTCAAAGGTTTTGTATAATTTCTTTTTTATTATTTTTCTCCCAAGGTTGTATAGAAATAGGATCATTGATATTTGTTTGTTTACTGCTAAGCAGAACAAGAAGATCTTCATTAGAATCCGGTGCTTAATGAACTAAAGTTTATTGGCTTTGTAGATAAAATTAAGATTATGGCAAGTACAAACCCTCAATACATTACAGATAACAAAGGAAAGAAGATTTCTGTGGTGCTTACATTGAAGGCGAATTTTCCCGGACGTTTTTCATTACGATGTGAATGAAGAGATGTGAATGAAGATATGATCTTTCTATTTATTGCTGAGACTTTTAAGATCATTGAAGCAAAACGTAAAATGGTAGTTTTAGCATGATTAGATTTGATTTTTCTCTTCCTATTTTCTTTTCGCCAAAAAAATTAAATCCCTTACCTTTGCCGCCCAAATAAATATTTTTAATCACCAATCGCCTTAAAAGCGATAAAAACAATGTAAATGCAAAATTACGAATTGATGGTGATTTTTACCCCTGTGCTTTCTGAAGAGGAATATAAAACCGCTCAGAAAAAATTCGCTTCGTTTCTTACTGAGAACGGAGGAGAAGCAGTGCACGAAAATGCCTGGGGACTAAAATCACTGGCGTACCCAATCCAGAAAAAAACCACAGGTTTATACTGGGTATTGGAATACACGGCGCCATCCGACTTCAATGAGAAGCTGAAAACACAGCTTTTGCGTGATGAAACAGTACTTCGTCACATGTACACCGCACTCGACAAATACGCCGTTGAGTACAATGCCAAAAAAAGAAATGGCGTATCTTCAAGAACCGAAAAAACGGAGGTAACCAATGCCTAAACCAAATGAAATCAAGTATCTGACAGCTATAAAAGCTGAAAAGCGGCCAAAGAAATATTGCCGTTTCAAAAAATTAGGTATTAAATATATTGATTATAAAGATGGCGATTTTTTGAAGAAATTCCTTAACGAACAAGGCAAATTGTTACCACGCCGCATTACCGGTAATTCGCTTAAATATCAACGAAAAGTAAGTGAAGCCATAAAGAAAGCACGTCAAATGGCTATTCTTCCATACGTAACAGATTTAATGAAATAAAATTTTTCACCACCCTAATGCACCTTAGGCGCAGAAAGACCGCCAGCCGGCAGTTTGGGTAAAAATGCAAACAACATGCAGGTAATATTAATACAGGATGTAAATAACTTAGGCGGCGCTCACGAATTAGTTACTGTAAAAGACGGTTACGGCCGCAATTATTTAATTCCTCATAAATTAGCGGTTGAGGCCAACTCTTCTAACCTGAAAATGATGGAAGAGCGCAGAAAACAAATAGCTAAGAAAGAAGAAAAACTTCTTGCTGAAATCAACAGTGTAGTAACAGTATTACAAGAATCTCCATTAAAGATAGGCGCCAAAACCGGCACCAGTGGAAAGATCTTTGGTCGTGTTACTTCTGTTCAGATTGCCAGGGCGATCCGTGAACAAAAAGGGTATGAAATTGACAGGCGCAAAATTACTATTATTGATGATATTAAAGAATTAGGTAGTTACAAAGCAAAAATTGATTTTGGAAAAGGCCACGAAATAGAAGTTGATTTTGAGGTAATCGCAGAATAAATTTTATATAATTTCTAAAAAACCCCGCTTTTAAAAGCGGGGTTTTTTAATGTACCTATTTTCTAATTTCAATCACTTCAAAAATCCCGGATTTTTGGATACCAGGCTCCATTGCTAAACTTTATAACATTAAATGCTAAAAACAAAAAAATATTTTTTTTAAAACAAATTAATTTCAAAGAAAAGAGTATCTTTATTCTTTATTAATGGGTTTAGTCTGTTTTTCTTTTGGCTGATGTATCACTTTTTATCAGGTTTCTTCAGTTCATTGTAACTACTAATTTCATTAATTGTTACAATATTTTTTAAAAAAAAAGTTTTACAATGAACATTTATGTTGGTAATCTTAGTTGGTCAATGACTGATGACGATTTAAGCACTTTATTCAGTCAGTATGGTACTGTTACAAGTGCAAAAATTCTTAAAGAAAAAAACACGGGTCGTAGCAAAGGATTTGGTTTCGTAGAAATGGAAGACGATGAAGCAGCAAAAACTGCAATCGCCACATTGAACGAAAGCGAAGTTCAGGGCCGTAAATTAATCGTAAACGAATCACAACCACGTCCTGAAGGTGGTGGTGGTGGCTCCAAGAAAAGTGGCGGCGGATACGGTGGCGGCAGAAGCAGCGGCGGCGGTTACGGAAGTGGCGGCGGCAGAAGCAGCGGCGGCGGCTACGGAAGTGGCGGCGGCGGTGGATACAAGAAAAGTGGTGGTGGTGGATACGGCGGCGGCAGCAGAAGCGGCGGCGGCGGCGGATACAATAAAGATTATTGATCCCGGATTTATTAATCGGGAGTTTTTATAAGCCATTTATAAAATCCTTCTCATTTCATTATGGGAAGGATTTTTTTATTCCGCTTTTTCAACACATACCCAAACCTCATTTAGAACAAAACAATTAAACGGTTTTGGGAAGGTAAATAACCTGTGAGATAATGTCCAGGTCATATTGCCATTGTCTTTGCTCCTTTTTAGTTAATCTTTTTTATTCAGGTTTAAAAAACTTAAGAATCTGAAGTCTTTGGTTGCAAATTATACCCGGCCAAATAAAAAAAGCAAATTCCCCAAAAATCCCATTCCCTCGCAAAATATATTTTAAAAGGCCCTTTAATCTTCTTCCTTTCTCCTCCATTAAATATCATATCATACTGGATCTCACCTTCACTAAAGCCCATTCCGGAATGCTGTTCATCAGACTCCTTTAGTTCGAAGTCAATATTATCAATTTTAAATAATGTATTTTCAAACTGGCTTGCTACATCATACATCGAATGAAAACGATTGATTAACTGTTCTTTGGTAAGTACTTTCCCATCCGGAAGAATTAATTCATCATTAATATAATGAGTATCCTCATTTAATTTTCTATCAAAAAAATCATTTAAAAAATCATGGGTGATGTCTGATATTTCCTGTTTATGATCCGGATAAAATTCCTCGTAAATAAAATTGTTGATCATTCCCTTCACAGCCACAAAATCAGTTTCATGATCAAACAATTCACTTGTAATAAAATTATATTTAAATCGATTGCTTCTTTCAGCAAGAAAATCTACATTAAAATCATGTTCTTTTAGTAATCCTTCCAGTCTTTCAAATTCAATTTTAAACTTCTCATCATTTAGATTTTGCTCGTTCTCAAAAAAAGGTTTGCCAAGAATCTCAAATATCTTTTGAGTTTTTGCATTCGCAAAAGCTTTTTCAAATTCAATTACATTCTTTAAAAATTGATTTTCGATATCAGAAGGCAGATTGCCATCACCACCAAATGAGGCACCCGATTCTGCCATCATTT
>JBDTEK010000308.1:0-5313 GCA_039922575.1 Ginsengibacter sp. | reverse complement strand
GTCCATACTACTCCAAGATCATGCCCGTTAAGCCGGACTCTGGCCATATTTTTTACCTCTCCCAAATCAAGATAGATTCGCCCCTTACTGCCTTTGATCTCGTTCAACGCGAGATCGAAAGTTTTTTGATATACTGCTATTCCTGAATAGTATTTAATGCCTTCCTCTGAACGTAATGTCCAATCCATCAGGTGGTCAAAAGTTACCTTTGCAGGACCTCCCCATTTTGGATCGAAGGAAACAACCCAGGGGCCACTTAATGTGGCTACTACTTGCTTCGAAGGGAAATTCTTCTTTTGAGATGAAGATTCCAATTTATTATTTGAAAACACAATAAAGAAACTTTGATAAGAGTCAAACTGTAAGGGAATTGTTGTAATCCCATTATTAATTTTATATTCAGGCAATGCCCTCATCTTACCAGACAAAGGATCCCATAGCTCAGGTGTTCCCTTTGTAGTCCTGAATTGACATTCTGTATTGATTGATTCAGTAGTACTATTTGATACAAAATAGATGTCCCAATCTTTTGTAGTGCGATGAGTGTAGCGTATCGGCCCTGATGATTTAAAATCTTCGGTCAAAGACATTTTCCTTAATATAGAAGCTGTTAATTCGTAAGCAGGATAAAGGCTATTATCAGTTTTAGCAGCTAACTCACCGCCCCATATCACTTTTCCTTTGCCATAAGTATGTTCAGTTTGTATGGCAGGTAGTTCTGTGTTGCCCCAAATTTCTTTAGCAGAAGATTGTACTTCTTTATCACATTCGGGAAAATCCGACAGACCGGGGGATTCAAGTGGAGGCATCCCAACTACAATAGCTCCATCATTTATCAGTGCTTGGATTTTCTGCAATAATGCAGGAGTCATTGTTTTCACCGAGGGAAGAACAAGTAAACTATAAGAAGCACCTCCCGGAAAAACAACCTTATTATCTTTTACACTGGCGGTGTACAACTGGCCAGGTGAGCAACCATCAAAATTATATCCCCTTCTATCTGGTATCGTATCTTTTCCGGTTAAGGCAGACGGAGGCGGAAGAAAAACTTGTGGCGCTCCTTCCGGTGTTAAGTAAAGAATATCCGCCACAGCTTTTCCTTGTTGCAACAAAAACTGACACCGTGAAATATACTGATGGTAATCACCTACCATAGACCACCACGTTTGTTTCCTGTCCCAATGAACACCATAAGGACCCATAGTCATACCCGGTTGCAGTTTTTCATCAAGAGGTTTATGAGCAAAGGTGTGATAAAAGAAGCGATTGATGCCTGTTGCGAAAGCCCAATCACCCTGATTTTTCATAGATCCCGGATATTGCTTCCAGGCCTCTTCCGGCTCCGAGGTAAATGCTTCGCCCTGAACAATCGGCTGGCCTCCAATATGGGCGATTGAAGTAGCCTCGATGCAACTAAAGGCGGTATTATAACCAAACTCTTTGCTCCAAAATTCACCCATCGGCATATCAGCTACAGATCCTAATTCAAGGTCTGCAGTTGGATTCATATCGTAGGGTTCAATGGACAATCCAAAACCATGGCGGTGACTATATTTTTTAACCTGGCCTGCGTGATAATCCAGGATTAATTCCTGACTTGACTGCCGCAAGTCCCATAAGAATCGCTCACTAATTTCCGGGCTACCGACGATGTTGCCGGCATACACCGGGTAGAAAGGTAAAGGATCGTAACCTCTTCTTTTTATAAATTCCTGACGGAAATTTTGCGTCCAGTTCTGTGCTCCCATTTCCCAACTGTCCATATGAAGAAACTGTAAGCCTCCCGATTTGTTTTTATCCTGTTGCCCTATGTGTTTGAGAATTCCTCCTATGAAATGATCCAGATGATCATTGATGGCAGTTGTGTCAAATTTATCAGATTCGAAACCTAAACCTTGTATTGGTGCAGGCCTGGTGACTGCCCCATTATTACGGCTCACGAAGCGCATGATCGTCCAATTGCCGGGCGGCACTTTCCAATCAAGCTTTCCATCAGGCTCAAGCTTATCAGAAACATCTATTATCTGTGATTTCAAAATCACTCCATTTTTAGTTGAATCATCATATTTTATCAAGGAAGGAATAAAAGGTTTCACACCAGGCACTGAAGAAAAAGGTGCACGATAGTAAAGCGCCTTTTCATCTATATCGGGTATTTTAGCGTTAATGGCAGGCGTTGGAAATGCAAGGACAGCTACATTTTCGTAATAAGCTAACCATTCACTTTTTAACTCCGGGGTAAATGATCGCTCTCCAAAATAAGGCTTCTTTGGAAGTGGAAGAGGAAGCGTAATTCCCTTCATCCTATTGTCGGTATCTGACACCTGCACCATGCTGGATACCAAATGTTGCATTGACTCTGCCGGAGTAACCCACGGGCCTCCACTACCAGTCCAGCCCGGCCCTATTCCAAGCGTCATCACTATTCCTAATCGTTTGCATTCATCAACGGCATGTTTAAAATATTGCATCCACGTGTCACTCAGGTAATCGATGGTCCCGCGAGGAACTCCTACGTTTACTTCCAGAAAGATAACATTGCCGATGCCTACCGATTTCATAGATTCCAAATCTGCCGTCATGCCAGATTTTGATAAGTTGCCATCCATGAAATACCAATAAACTCCAGGTCTGGCTGCATCAGGCGGCTGCAAAAAGGAGCGCTTCATTGCGGCCATGTCATTGTCTTCCGCCTTGTCAGCAACCAATAATTTTTTACTGCATCCAAAAATCATCAATGCAGCAATCAAAATTGGAATGACATTAACCCAATTATTTTTTGGCAAAAGCATTCTGACTACTTTCATCATGTCGCTGGTTTTATTTGATTATTTCCCTTGGAGGCAATCTGACTTTCTTCCGATATTTTTCAAAAAAACATGGAATTCCTGCTGCTAAATGGCAGCAAAGAATTTTACCATTAATTCAAAATAGTTTTCAAACTCTGTCAAAGGCAAAGTTTCTGATCGGTCATAAATATCGTGATAGGCTGCTATTCCGCCCAGTGTGTATATAAAAAACGAAGGCACTCCTTTTCGATAAAATCTGCAATGATCGCTTATGCAAGCTTCTCCCCGTTCTTCTATTTTGGGAAGCAATTTATATTCATCATTCAATTTCACAAGGAGATTAAATTGATTTTTAAAGATAGATCCATTCACTACTTTGATACCTTCATCACCAGTACCGGCGAGATCAAAATTGACAAGGAATTTTATTTTACTCAAGTCTGCCAATGGATTTTCAACAAAGGCCTCAGAGCCCAAAAGGCCAATCTCTTCTCCTGAAAAAGCAATAAACACGGTATTGTATTTTGGTGGATGCGCTGCATAATATTTTACAAAGCACAGCATCATTGATGTACCGCTGGCATTGTCATTGGCTCCGGGAAAATAGGTTCCCTTCCCCATTTGACCGAGGTGGTCATAATGCGCTGTGATCACAATCGTTGAATCAACATTCAGTGTTCCTTTAATCATTCCGACCACATTTCTTGTAGTGTATTTTGGAACAAAAACTGCGTCGACATCTACCTGTATAGTATGGATTTTTGATGGATCAAAATCTTTCTTATTGATGATAATTACGGGTCTTTTTTCCTGGTACGTTAAAGTGGTCCATGTAAGTTTATCGTAAGAAAAAATAATCAACCCTTTAAAATTCAAATCTTTCTCAGTTTTTAATATTTCAATATTATCATTAATAATTTTTTGATCTTCCATACTTTCATTTGCCGGGCGCCTGTTATCAATCAGGATAAAAGATTTGTGCGCTTTTGAAATAATTTGATTCAATTTATCCGAAGTATTGATGTCACTGCGGGTTACTGATATCACATTAAATTTTCCATGCACAGATGGACTCGTAGTTTGAATTAAATAATCGGCACCGGGAATGAGAAGTTCATCATTTAATTTCACTACCATCTTGCCGGGGAAAGTATTTACAGAAAGGTCAAACGGCTGAAAATAAGAACCTTTATTTAAAGGAATTAAACCTGACTTTTTAAATTCGCCTGCAATAAAAGCAGATGCGAGCTTATCTCCATTTTCAATATATCCTCTTCCATCATATCTCGGGGAAGCAAGCGTGTCAATTACCTTTCGCGCATAAGCAACTTCGTTTTGGGAAAAAGAAGTGAATGATCCACCAACAAAAATGGCAAACAGGGTTATTTTAAATAAAATCTTTTTTATTTTCATGATAATCGTTTAGTGTGTGGGGATCAATTGTAATTTAATATGAGACGCGGCATCCCGGCTGAAATAAACCCTGTTGGTAGCTTTTCGAAAAGCAGATTCGCCGGCTGTATAAATATCCGTAAACGTCTGTGGGTTTCTATCCACCAAAGGAAACCAACTACTCTGAATCTGAACCATAATCTTATGTCCCTTTAAAAAGGAGTGCGAAGCATCCTGCATATCAAATTTTACCTCTGTTATTTTTCCGGGAATTAAAGGAACTGGTTTAGAAAAATCTTTTCTAAATTTTGCACGCATTACTTCGCCTCTTACCATTAACTGATAACCGTCATTAGGAGCTTCATCAATTAATTTCACAATAAAATCAGCGTCAGTTCCGGTGGAAGAAATAAATAAATCTGCGGTCAAATGACCGCCAATAGTTACGTCCTCTTGTAATACATCCGATTCAAAAGTCAATACATCTGGCCGCATAAACGCGAAGCGCTGATCTTCCACCATGTATTCAAATCCACGAAATAATGTTTTGGTAGCAGAATAAGGCACCGGCCTGTTTGGATCACTTAAATATTCTGCAAAAATATTTTTTCCAGTCTCGGGCTTTTTAAATGAAAGCCTGCCGCTGTCCTGCAAGTAGAGATTTACCTCGCGCACATTTGCCGGAGGCCACTGATCATATTTCTTCCATTGATTAGCACCGGTTTCAAAAATGTAAGCCTTCGGCAATTGTGGATCGGGTGCACCCTTAAGATAATAAAGAAAGAAAGGCAGTTCGATATCTTCCCTGAATGTTACCCCGGTTTTACTGCCAAATTGAATACTTCCGAGCACATCCCCATCTTTGCGCGACCATGAACCATGATACCATGGCCCCATCACAAGGATGTTTTGATTGATAGGTTTTGCTTTTTCCAAACCTGCAAAAACCTTTAAAGGCCCGTAAGGATCTTCCTGGTCAAACCAACCTCCAACAGTTAAAACTGCAGGCTTTACATTTTTAAGATGCGGTATCGGATTACGTTCTTTCCAGTAATTATCATAATTCGGATGTTCCATCATTTCATTCCACAGGATGCTTTTATAATGAAGGAATTTTTCATTGAAATTTTTT
>JBDTEK010000307.1:0-3111 GCA_039922575.1 Ginsengibacter sp. | reverse complement strand
CCTGATAAATATTATTCGCATCAATTAAACTAAATTCGCATTATACGGGAACATCGTGCATTTCCTAATATTTTGACATAAGAACCCATTATATAAGATCAATTTTAACTCAGGCGGAATATGATTTTTTAAATAAACCCGGTAAAACCGATTGATTTATAAGAAAAAATATTATTTGGTGAACTAAAATATTTATATGGATTAAAATGAATAAAAATGAAAATATTTACAATTAACTAATGCCACTTAGCACTTTTTAATTGCCCGCATAATTCCTTTTTCACAAAAGATTTTTGATGCTTTAATTTGATTTATTTTTTGAAACAGCCTGAAATAATGAATATAGATTTTTTATTGATATTTTTTGTAGCGAGATACCTGCGAAACTCGCTTAAGATGAAGGACCAGCAACCTGTTTGGGACTTCCGGTTTAGATGGATCATGTATTCTTCAATTGCTTTATTTCTGGCAGAAATATTATTTTCCCGGTTTCATCCAGTTACTATTTGGGTATCAGCTTTGACCCTGATAGGGTTTGTCTATATGCTCTATAAACAGGATATTTTCAAACCCGCACGTTCTGTTTTAATCGCTATAGCGCCCTATGCCATTATTACTATATTTACGCTTTTGGTAAAAGCAATTACTCCTGCACTTTATAAACAGTGGCATGATGTATTGGATAATGTAAGTAATTTTTCAGTGCTTTGGGGTATAGGCGTATGGTTTGTAGGAATGAAACAAAGAA
Source organism: Ginsengibacter sp. (assembly GCA_039922575.1). GTDB lineage: Bacteria > Bacteroidota > Bacteroidia > Chitinophagales > Chitinophagaceae > Ginsengibacter. The sequence goes on along the minus strand of JBDTEK010000307.1, from coordinate 2,363 downwards.
AAGAGTTAAACAAAGCCAATGCGGAAGTAGCTGAACAGGTAGAAAGCAATAAATTAATAACTGCAATGAAGGCAGAGCTTGAAATACAAGTAAGAGAGCGCACTGCAGAAATAACACAACAAAAGGATGAATTGGAAGCAACGTTGAATAAATTAAAGGCAACTCAATCCCAACTGATTCAATCGGAAAAGATGGCATCGCTCGGCGAGCTGACTGCCGGCATTGCTCACGAAATTCAAAATCCTCTGAACTTTGTTAACAATTTTTCTGAATTGAACAAAGAATTAGTTGACGAACTCCAAAGTGAATTAAAATTGGGAAATGCGGAAGAAGCCATTACTATATCCAATGACATAAAAGAAAATGAAGAAAAAATAAACCATCATGGCAAACGTGCAGATGCCATAGTAAAAGGAATGTTGCAACATTCAAGAGCGAGCTCCGGTACCAGGGAACCAACTGATATCAATGCCCTCTGCGATGAATATTTAAGATTGGCTTACCACGGCCTTCGTGCAAAGGATAAATCTTTTAATGCTACCATGAAAACAGATTTTGATGAAAATATCGGTAAAATAAATATAGTTCCGCAGGATATTGGCAGGGTCATTCTGAATTTATTGACAAATGCATTTTATGCGGTAACCGAGAAAAAGAAAGGCTTTACAACCTCCGGAGGAGGAACGGGAATCCCTCAAACGACCTACGAGCCTACAGTAAGCGTTAAGACTTCCCTGAACAGGATTTCGGAGATTGGGAAACCGGAAGTGGTGATTAGTGTTAGCGACAACGGTAACGGAATCCCGCAAAGTGCAATTGATAAGATATTCTACCCCTTCTTCACTACAAAGCCAACCGGCGAAGGAACGGGCCTGGGCCTAAGCATGAGCTATGACATTATCACCAAAGGGCATGGAGGCCAGCTCAAAGTAATCACAAAAACCGGAGAGGGAAGCAACGGCGATTCCGGACAAGAAACAGGAACTACTTTCAAAATAATTTTACCCATTTAAAAAACTATTAATAAAAATGATACATGAAAATTTTAGTGGTAGATGACGAAAGAGACGTTAAAATTCTTTTTGAACAGCGTTTCAGAAAAGAAATTAAAAATGGAGAAATGGAATTCGCTTTTGCTTTTTCAGGGGAAGAGGCGCTGGATTATATGCAGTCAGGTACACATGGAGCGGTATTGATCCTTTCTGATATTAATATGCCGGGCATGAGTGGCCTTGAGCTATTGAGGCGTATCAGAGAAAAATATGGAAAACCGCCACCTGTGGTAATGATGATAACAGCTTACGGAGATACTGAAAATTACAATGAGGCAATGAAACTCGGAGCCGATGATTTTTTGACCAAGCCTGTTGATTTTTCGGCATTAAAGGAAAAGCTCAAAAATAAATGATATGACTAAAATTTTGGTAGCCGATGATGAAACAGACCTGGAAACCCTTATACGGCAAAAGTTTCGTCAGAAAATAAGAGAGCAGAAATACGATTTTATTTTTGCTGTCAATGGCAATGACGCCCTGGCAAAAATAAAACAGTATCCTGATATTGATATTGTGTTGAGCGATATTAATATGCCGGAAATGGATGGACTTACCCTGCTTACAAAATTAGCAGAAACCAGCCCTCTAATTAAAGTAGTAATGGTATCTGCCTATGGCGATATGGATAATATTCGTACCGCTATGAACCGGGGAGCGTTTGATTTTGTAACCAAGCCGGTCAATTTTGAAGACCTTGGATTGACGATTGAAAAAACCATCCGTCTGGTAAGCCAATTGAAGGAGACACTGAAGGCTATTAAAGAAAATAATATTCTTAAAATGTACGTAGATGAAAATGTGCTCAACTTTATGGGTACAAGAGAGTATGAGAGTTCTTTGACCGCCAATGAAACTTTTGTAGCAACTGTGGCATTTATTGATATCTGCAGCTTTACCTCCATTAGTGAAAAACAAAAACCGGATATTGTGATAAAAATGCTGAACCGATTCTTTGATGTAATGGTAAAAGAGATCATAGCACAAAGCGGCACCGTCGATAAATTCATTGGCGACTGCATCATGGCATTATTCAAAGGCGATTATCATTTAGACCGCGCTATTGATGCATGCTTGGCGATAAAAAACACCATTGATGCCCTGCCGGAAGAACATAGTTTTTCGCCTAAAGTTGCTATTGGCATCAACAGTGGTGAAATGATTTCAGGAAATATTGGCTCAGCTACTTTGAAGCGCCTTGATTATACAGTTATAGGTGATACGGTAAATACCGCGCAGCGTTTACAGAATGCTGCCACTAAAAGCCAGGTGTTAATTACCGCAACTTGTTATGAAAAAGTAAAACAATCT
>JBDTEK010000306.1:0-3970 GCA_039922575.1 Ginsengibacter sp. | reverse complement strand
TTCATATCTTTTTTTCTTAGTGGCTTTTGTCTGAACTGTGATTTTATAATTTATCTGTTTTTTATGATTAAGAAAGATTGGGCGATGATTGAATTCGACTCTTACGTTTTAGGCTTTTGCCTTCATGGTAATCATTTTAATCTCTCTAATCATAGTTCAAAATTCAGGCTTCTGCCTGAACTATGATTTTTATGATATTTAATGGCTTTTTACTTTTCTTTTTTTCTTGAAAAAAAGAAGCAAAAAGTTCAAGGACAACCCGACGCCTCCGGCCGTTTGTCCGGCTCTCCCACGGCAAAAGCCATTCGGATTGATTTTCTCTTACTTCTAACATTGTTTGGATGCTCCGTGTTTACAATCCTTTTTCCCTGAATTCGTGTCCCACGAATTCTCTTCCTGACTCGTCGCTTTGGTCTACTTTCCTATTTTCACATCTCTTTTCATTTCAGGGGCTAAAAAATAAATTTTCCTGGTTTATAGTTCTGTCGCAGGTGTCAAGACCTGCGACAGCCCGTCACTTATTCTTTTCTCATCTGGAATGATAATTCTCAATGAAAAATAAATGATATTTCCAGAAAATCAGTACAAAGCATCGAATAAACTATTAGGATATTTTAATAAAAAAAAAGTCCAAAAAAGCCCTTTTAAACAGAAATTTTGTGAAATGGTTTTTTAAGATATCTTCGCAAACTATGAAACAAATATCTTATCCAAAAGCTGCACTATTTTTGTCTTGTCTTTTTTTTGCAGCCATCAGTTGTAATTCAGGACAATCCGCCACAGAAGCCCCTTTAAAAGATTCCACTAAAGGAACAAAGACTGCGGAAGCAAAAGTATATGACCAAAAAACAATTGATACTGCAAAGTATAACCAGATAATGCTGGCGCTCGCCAACAATGATACTACAGGATTGTGGCCGGTAAAAGGCAATCCGTATCCTTTAGCCGGAGCTGTTTTGCCTTTTCACCGCATAGTCGCGTTCTATGGTAATTTATATTCCAAAAAAATGGGGATTCTTGGTGAATTACCAAAAGATGAAATGCTTAAAAAATTAAAAGGAGAAGTCGCTATATGGCAGGCTGCAGACTCCTCGCTTCCTGTAATTCCTGCTTTGCATTATGTGGCAGTAACAGCACAGGGCGCACCAGGAAAGGATAACAAGCACAGAATGAGAATGCCTAATCATCAAATAGACACTATTGTCAATTGGGCTAATGAAATTAATGCCCTTGTTTTTTTAGATATACAGGTAGGGCATAGTTCCGTAGCAGAAGAAGTGCCACCATTAGAAAAATATCTGCAAATGCCACAGGTGCATCTCGGAATTGATCCTGAATTTTCTATGAAAGGCGGACATGTGCCTGGCAAAAAGATCGGCACTTTTGATGCCGCAGATGTAAATGTTGCTATTGATCACCTTGCCGCGTTAGTAAAAAAATACAACCTTCCTCCCAAAATTTTAATCGTGCACCGCTTCACACAAGGCATGGTTACCAACTATAAAAACATTAAAAAAGTGCCGGAAGTGCAGGTGGTGATGGACATGGATGGATGGGGCGATAAAATTCTGAAAAGATCTACATACCTGCGTTACATCTACAGAGAGCCTGTGGAATTTACAGGATTTAAATTATTTTATAAAAACGATACCAAGACGGGAACCAATCAACTTTATACCCCACAGGAATTATTGAAATTTATCCCTAAACCCATTTACATTCAATATCAATAAAGAGGCATTTTTTTATTATGAAAACAAACAATTTTCTATTAGTAACAGTTATATTTTTTTTAGCGGCATGTAGTTCAAACTCTCAAACTAAAACAGATACCGTCACAGCAAAGGATGCTACAGCATCGCAAACATTAGCAAAAGATTCATTAGATAAGATAGAAAATTCTCCTGTCGCTGATGCAAATGCAATTTTGGCTAAAAGACAGGTGCCTGTTCTTTGCTATCATCACATCCGTGAACCCAAACCAGGACAAAGTGAAACCTTTAAAAGTTATTCAGTGTCTCCATCACAATTTGCCCAGCAAATGAAAGCGCTTAAAGACAGCGGTTATGAAACTGTTCTGCCAAATCAACTTTACGATTATTTGGTACATGGCGCCAAGCTGCCGCCAAAACCGGTGATGCTTACTTTTGATGATACTGATGAAGAGCAATACAGTATTGGATGGACAGAGATGCAGAAATATGGTTTCAAGGGCGTGTATTTCATTATGACTATTTCGATTAACCGTCCCCGTTATATGAGCAAAGAACAATTAAAAGATCTTGCTGATAAAGGCAATGCCGTAGAATCACACACCTGGGACCACCACATGGTTACGAAATACCAGGGCGAAGATTGGGACAAACAATTTGTAAAGCCACGCAAAACGATTGAAGATATCACCGGCAAACCGGCAACTTATTTCGCTTATCCTTTTGGATTGTGGAACCAGGCAGCTATCCCTGAATTAAAAAAAGCCGGATTTAAGATGGCATTTATTTTGTCTACAAAGAGAGATTCTACAGAACCGCTTTATACTATTCGAAGAATGATAGTACCCGGACAATGGAGCGCTACAGGAATGATAAAAGCCATGAAACAAACTTTTAAACTTGATTAAAATTTACTGAATGAACCGTATTATTTTACTTTTATTCATCTTCATTGCCGGATGCAATCAAAGTTCAAAACAAAGCGATTCTATTGTGGCAATTAAAGGCAGCGTTGTAAAAGATACGATATCAAAAGCAGGCACCTATTCCGCTTTAACGGGTTGTTACGTTTCTACTATAAAAAAAGATACCGCAAATTTAAAACTTGAAATTAAAAATAGTGAAGCCAGTGGTAGCCTTGTTTACAAACGTTTTGAAACTGATGGGAATGTGGGCACCATAAAAGGAAAAGTGCAGGACAGTTTAATTATAGCCGATTATACTTTTAAATCTGAAGGATTAACTTCTGTGAGGGAAGTTGTCTTTAAAATACAGGGCGAAAATTTAATTGAAGGTTATGGAGACATAGCAATGAAAGGAGATACAGCAAGATTTAAAAATATTACCCAATTAAAATTTCAGGAAGGCCAGCCATTTGTAAAGATGGATTGTAAATAAGACAGGAAGCAATGAGTAGTGAGCAGTGAGCAGCTTAGGTTGGCACCACAGGTTAGTCCTGTTGTAGTCTCCCACTGTTTTCGGCTCATTTTCTTTTATCCGCAGTCCGACCTTCGGTGTTGACTGCCGGATCAATAAGAGAAAGATTATTTTTGCTTTCTAATTTATTAAATATGTCAATCAAAACAGCATTGGTAACCGGAGGCAGCAGAGGCCTCGGAAAAGAAATGGCTTTGCGCCTTGCACAGAATGGTCATAATGTAGTTATTACCTATTTATCACGTAAGGAGGCCGCAGATGATGTAGTGAAAGAAATTGAGGCGATGGGCTGTGGTGCATTTGCATTGCAACTGGATACCAATAATATTCCTTCTCTTACAGATTTTGTAAATCAATTTAAACAGACACTTCAAACTAAATGGAAGGTAGCAGCGTTTGATTTTTTAATAAATAATGCCGGGATGGGCGCTACCATTCAATTTGCGGAAGCGACAGAAGCAGACTTCGACCGGTTTATGAATGTTCATTTTAAAAGTATTTATTTCTTAACGCAACAATTGTTGCCAATATTAAATGATGGTGGCCGTATCATCAATATCTCTTCCGGCACTACCCGGTTCAGTGTTCCGGGGTATTCATTATATTCTTCTATGAAAGGTGCCGTGGAAGTGTTCACCATTGGCCTGGCCAAAGAGGTAGGCGCAAGAGGCATTACGGCAAACGTGGTAGCACCCGGGCCTATTGAAACAGATTTTAACAACGGAAATAACCGCGATATTCCGGAAAGAAAAAAGTTTTTGGCATCCAGAAGCGTATTAGGTAGGGTAGGGCTTGTAAAAGATATTGGAGGAGTGATCGCA
>JBDTEK010000305.1:0-11353 GCA_039922575.1 Ginsengibacter sp. | reverse complement strand
AAAAAATATGGAAAGTTTAAGGTGATGAATGGAGCCGTAATTACATCAGCAAGAAAATATTTAGACAACGGAATTTACAGGATGCAGGCAATTTTTTTCAGAATATGGCTTTTATATTATTTGGGATATTCGCAGGGCAAACTATTAGAATTACATAAGAAACTCATTCGCAAAAACAAGCTTTAACTTTAATTAGGGTTGTACTTTTCCTGAAACAATTGACTCAGAATTTCCACTTCAAAACAAGTAAGGAATAAATCAGGGTAAAATAATTTCCATTCATTCGGAAACAAACCTCCGGATGGTATATCTGTTTTTATTAAGAAAAAAGCCTGGTATTTATTCAGGATTGTTAATACTATCTTTATGTTGATATTTAATATACATTTAAAATAAATGGCTGCGATCTTTTGCAATAAATAATTGTATTTAAAATAAATTGAAAATAAGAAACCCAAAGGAGCACTCTAAATAAAAATGAAAAAAATATTTTCGATAATATCCATTATTACGCTCCTGGTTTTTGGAATGCAAAATTTGTATGGTCAAAAAAAGGATACAACAGGGCAATCTCAAAATAAAGACAGAATTAATAAGAATAATGATTCTTTAAATACAATCATTCTGCAAAAATTCAATAAGAAGCAGGAAGAGATTGAAAATTTGCGTATTGCAGATTCCATCACAAAAGCTAACCTTCAAAAAGAAATCAGTTCCTTAAAAACCACTGATAATTTAAAGAAACAGGATTTAGAAAAACAGTTACAGGAAATAAGGAATAAAGAAGCGATGCGGTTTGCAGAGAAGAAAAGCCAAATTGATTCGTTACGTCTCACCGCAAAAGCCCATCCTGTATTGGGATTTTTTAATGATACACTCTTTCTTATTTACAATAAGAGTGGAAGTTTTTCAGCGGAAGATAGAGCCGTGGCCATCAATGAAAGAATAAAAAAACTGGCCGATAACTACCGGTTTACTACAGATTCCATCCAGTTATTACATTCAGAAAGCACTACCGACCTGAGTTTCAAAGACAATATCCTCATAAGTGTCTCTGACAACGATGCAATATGGAATAATATAACCCGCGATGAATTGGCCGAAAATTATAGAAAAATAATCGGCAACGAGGTAATGAAATATAAGCAGGCTACCAGTTTCAAAACGCTTGCAAAAGAAATTGGCTTGGCCTTATTGGTAATTGCCATCGTCGTTCTTCTTATAAAATATATAAGCAAACTTTTCAGATGGACGAAAATAAAAATAAGGGAGCAGCGCAACAAATTGATAAGAGGCATTCAGATAAAAAGCTATACCCTGTTGGATGCAGTGAGCGAGGTAGATGTTTTCATCAAAATAAACAAAGTAATAAAGTGGTTGCTTATTATCCTGGTTATTTATATTGCCCTTCCTATTTTGTTTGGAATTTTCCCCTGGACTGAAAATTTTGCCGGAATCCTTTTTGGATATATTTTGAATCCCTTAAAAAAAATGGCTAATGCTTTTTGGGATTTTTTGCCCAACTTAATTACGATTATCGTAATCATTATTGTATTTAAATATATCAACAGAGGCATCCGGTACATAAAAGATGAAATTAAAAATGGCCAATTAAAAATTCCTGGTTTTTTCCCTGATTGGGCCAATCCTACCTACCAGATAGTCAGGGTTTTAGTCTTCGCTTTCATGGTGGTCGTTATCTATCCTTACCTGCCCGGCAGCGGCTCTCCTGTCTTCCAGGGAGTTTCGGTATTCCTTGGTTTTCTTTTCACATTTGGATCTGCGGGCTCTTTGTCCAACATCATATCGGGCCTGATCCTTACTTATATGCGCTTGTTTAAAATAGGAGACCGCGTAAAAATAGCTGATGTAACAGGGGATGTAATTGAGAAGTCGTTACTGGTAACCAGGATCAGAACAATAAAAAACGAAATTATTTCCATACCCAATTCCACCGTCATGAATAGCCATACGATTAATTACAGCAGTGACGCGCCTGGTCTTGGTTTAATTTTAAATGCTACGGTTACCATTGGATATGATGTTCCGTGGAAAAAAATGTATGAAGCTTTGATTGAGGCTGCATTACGAACAGAGTATGTGTTACACGATCCAAAGCCATTTGTGTTACAAACGGGGTTAGAAGATTTTTATGTATCCTACCAGATCAATGCCTATATAAGAGAGGCCAACAAGCAATCAGATATTTATTCAGTGCTGTTCCAGAATATACAGGATGTGTGCAATGAAAAAGGAATTGAGATTATGTCGCCACATTACAGATCCGAACGCGATGGTAATACCACCACAATCCCAGAACAATATATGCCTGAAGATTATAAAGCTCCGGGTTTTAATATCAACTTAACGAGGGACAAAAAAAATGAAGAAAAATGAAAGAATTTTTTGATTATACCCTCTTTCAAATTGACCAATACCAGTTAAAGGTAATTTCAATTCTATTGGTAATTTTACTGTTCATAGTCTTAAAAATTATTCTGTGGCTGATAAAGAAAAGTATTGATAGCGCTTCCCATATTGACATCTCAAAAAAATATGCGGTCTATAATTTGGTAAAGTATGTCGTCATTGTTTTTTCAATTATTGCCGCGTTTCAAATCCTTGGTTTCAACTTTACCTTATTACTTGGAGGTGCGGCAGCGCTTTTGGTAGGTATTGGTCTTGGTTTGCAAAATATTTTCAGCGATTTTATTTCAGGAATTATTTTATTGGTAGAATCCAAAATAAAGATAAATGACATCGTGGAAGTTGATGGTCTTTTATGTCGTGTTTCGGACATTAATCTTAGAACTACTACTGTCCTTGGTCGCGACGACAAATACATTATTTTACCTAATTCCCTGTTAACCAAAAACTCGATTATCAACTGGACATACACTGCTGTGGCTTCACGGTTTAATGTGTCGGTAGGCGTAGGTTATACTTCTGATATTAAGTTGGTTAAAACGCTTTTACAGAAAATTATTGACAATCAAGCCGGCGCTTTAAAGTCGCCTACGCCTTTCGTCCGCTTTGAAGATTTTGGGGATTCGTATTTACTGTTCTCAATCTATTTCTGGTCAGAAGATGTGTATGGTGTGGAGAATATCAAAAGTGAAATCAGAACAAAAATATTTGAAGAATTCGGTGATAATAAAATTGATATCCCATTACCTCAAAGGGTTGTACATATTGAAAAGTGAATCATTCCAAGCCACAAAAAGTATCTTCAGTTGCTAAATGTTCGTGTGGCCATTAAACAACTACATTCCTTGCTTTTCTTGAAGCATACCACCCAAGAATGCTGCCCCAAATAAACATATTGAAAATAACAGGACCTGCAATGCCCATGAAACTAAATCCATTGAACAAAGGTTTACCAAGTACGCCATTAACAACTATCCAAAGCCAGAGATTAGGCAACAAACCAAATAAAATTCCTTTTACAATAGTAGGCCGTTTTACCATCCAGGTAAATATCAAACCCCATATTCCACCACTAATGATAAAAAGAATTAGAGCGACTACCTGATCTGCAGGATGAGTGCCAATGGTAGCGCGATAAGTAGATACAAAACCGGGTACGCCCTTACCTGCGGCTTGCATTAAGTAGAAAATTATAGCTAAAACAATTGCGCCCAGGCAACCACCGATGAATCCTGTTTTTAGGGGGTGTTTCATAATGTTTATTTCTTTATTAAGTAAAAATTTCTTAAAACAATACTTAAATCCTCTTTATTACAGGATACGAAAGCACTTCATAAAGATAAGGAAAAGCATTTCCTGAAATTACTTTAAATTGTTGTCGTAAGAAAAATACAAAATTAAATTATAAAGGTTCCTTTAATTCAAAAAGATGCCGGATAAAACTTTTGAAATTATAATTATTGGAGTTGGCTCTGGTGGATTAAGCATCGGGTTATTTATGGCCAAGGCCGGCTTCAGCGTTTTAATGATATCAAAAACGGATAAAGATATTGGAGGAGAATGTTTAAATGATGGTTGTGTGCCCAGCAAAGCTTTTATCCATGTTTCCAGAATTGCCCATCAGGCAAAATTGGCTGCCCATTTCGGTTTGAAAGTCACAGGCAAAGCAGACATAAAAAAAGCAATGGATTATATTTATCAAAAGCAGGAAGTCATCCGTGAGCATGAAAATGCAACGTGGTTAGAAGAGCAGGGAATTGACGTAGCATTAGGTGAAGCAACGTTCTCAGGGAAAAATGAAGTTGAAGTAAACGGGAAAAGATATACCGCGAAAAAAATTGTAATTGCTACAGGTTCCAGGCCACGGACATTAAAAGTTCCGGGAGTTGAGAAGGTAACATATTATGACAACGAAAATATTTTTCATATTTCTCAAATGCCAGAAAGATTGCTGATGATTGGCGGTGGTCCTATTGGCATTGAAATAGCGCAGGCCATGAACCGCCTCGGAAGTGAGGTAACCGTAGTTCAACAAGCAGAGCGGATCCTGGAGCATGATGATAGTTCAGTAACAGAAATTCTTTTGCAACAATTAAAAAAAGAGGGAATTATTTTCTTTTTCAATGCGAAGGTTGATTCATTTATTTCTGCCAATGAAGCCATAATAAAATTGAAAAATGATGAAACAATAAACATTCAATTTGATGCGGTATTTGTGGGAATTGGCAGGGAACTTGATTTGGAACCATTGCAATTAAATAATGCCGGCATACAGGTAGATAATAATAAAATCGTAGTAGATAAATATTTACGCACTTCTAACAAAAATATTTTCGTTTGCGGGGATGTGGCAGGTGATCTTCAGTTTTCGCATGCCGCGGAATTTCATGCACGTATTTTATTAAACAATTTCTTTTCACCATTCAACAAGAAACTGAACGACGATCATATGTCGTGGGTCACTTTTACCGATCCTGAACTGGCAACATTTGGCCTGAATGAAAAGCAAATTAAAAAAAGAAAAATTTCTTATATAAAATTGGAACAGAGTTTTCAGGACGATGACCGGGCGATAGTAGACGATTATCAATACGCGAATATGATTGTATATATCAGCAAAGGCGGGTGGTTTAAGAAAGAAAAAATATTAGGAGGCACTATGGTAGCGCCGCATGCAGGGGAACTGATCCAGGAGTTGGTTTTGGCTAATACAAGCAGGCTATCCATTAATTCTATCTTTAATAAAATTTACGCGTATCCTGTGGCATCACGGATCAATCAACTACTGATTTTAAAACATAAAGAGGACAGTTTGACAAACACAATTAAAAAATTATTACACACCGCTTTCAAAATTTTCAGTTAATGCAATGGTGGGAAATATTTAAAGAATGGTTTTTCAGTCTCGGTGAAAAATACAATGTAAATCTTTATATTTTTGGAAGTATTTATCTCGGCACTATTCCTTTCTTTTTTCTTTCGCTTTATCGTACCATAAAAAATATCAGGAATAAAAAACCCTTTGCGCTTCCGGCTTTGCTTACGGGTTTCTTTTTCATTTCCTCTTATTTATATCTTATCATTGTTGGTAAAAATATTCCAGTGTGGGTGTATATTTTTATTGCGATATTGGTTGGTTTTGGAATCTATTCAACACTTAAAAAAATAAAAGAGACGTTAAAAGATAAATAAATAGAAAACGTTATAGTTTGAAAGAACAGAAAATGAAAAAGAATTTGCTTCCTGGTTTACTTAATGAAATTAAATGAAAATGATCCATTCCATTTTTGATACTTATGGCACAGCAATACTCGTAGTACTCTTTATAATACTTTTTCTTCTCGAATCAAAATTTCAACTAAGAAAAAGAGTACAAAATCGTTGGAAAAGAATCATTATTAATTTCGGAGTTTCCATTCCGTCTTTTGCGCTGCTGCGTCTTGTATTCATTCCACTGATGGTGTGGCTGGCGTATAAAAATGAACAATGGCATTTCGGTTTGAATTATTGGTACGATGCACGCGGATGGATAAAAGCGGTGATTGCATTTCTATTGCTGGATTACAGTAATTATCTATGGCATATTGTGCTGCATAAAATGCCCTTGATGTGGAGATTTCACCTGGTGCATCACACAGATCTTGACCTGGATATTACGACTGCTTTTCGTTTTCACTTTGGTGAATTAATCGGTTCTGTTTTCTTCCGCGGAGCTGCTGTCATTTTAATAGGCATTTCTCCATTGATGGTACTTATTTATGAAATTGCTTTTGATGTGTCAAATCAGTTTCAACACAGTAACCTGAAAATTCCTTTTCGATTTGAAAAAGCATTAAATAAAATTTTGGTTACTCCGCGGATGCACGGCATACACCATAGTATAAAAAAAAGAGAGACGGATAGTAATTTTTCCATCATATTTTCTTTCTGGGACAGATTACACAGTACTATAAAGTTAAATGTGCGTCAGGATGAAATTGTGACGGGAGTACCTGTCTATGCTGATGAAAAAGAACTGACCACAGGAAATCTGTTGAAATTGCCTTTTACCAAAATCCGTAAATGGGTAGAAAATGTAAATTCTGATGATGGGAATAAAAATGAATTAGAAGGATAAAATTATATAAAGATAATTTCCAGATTTAATAGCTCCTATTTTTCATACAAAGCAAAAGTTCGTATAAGTTTACATAATTCAGGACAATCAACTTCAAGAAAAGATATGGTAAAATTTAAAATTTCCAATTCTCAAATCACTGAGCAACTCAAGCACTTTCAAAAATGGTTTAATTTATACGTCTCCGCTAAATGTCAATTCTTCAAAATTTTAAATTCTACCCTTCTGTTTAATTGCCTTCCTTCATCAGTTTCATTAGTAGCTACAGGCTTCGTTTCGCCATAACCGTGAGATGTTATTCTTTTTGAATCAATTCCCTGAGAAACAATATATTCCATTACTGAACGCGCCCTGTTATCACTCAATTTAAAATTATATTCATCAGTACCATAGCTATCTGTGTGAGCGCTCATCTCTACTTCAATCGCCATATTTTCTTTAAGCAATTGTACTACCCTGTTCAATTCTATGAAAGATACAGGACGCAGGCTCCATTTATCAAAATCGAAAAATACATTATTTAATCTGACAATCTGGCCTATTTCAATAGGCACCAGGTAAAGATCTTTGTGTATTTCTTTATACCCTATTTTCACAAGGGAATCGAGATTCAGATTTTCTGATATTGCAAAATAATGTTCAGCGGAGGCTCGAATACTGTAATTTTTATTGTAGGGTAGCACGATTTTAAAAGAACCATCAATAGGATTAGAAACGCCATTCCCTGCCTGGTTTCCATCCGGAAGCGTTTCATAAATAAGAGCAGCACTCAACGGTTTTTTTGTTTTATCGTCGTACACATTTCCACTAACTAATAACACCGGATTGGGCTTTTCTTTTTCAAATAATTTCACTCTTACAATATCACTAAAACCAAAAGTATTGTCATTGGTGGTCATGTAAGCGTATTCGCCTCCGGCGTCCAAAGTAAAAAAGGCATCCCAGTCAGGGGTATTTATCGGGCTTCCAAGATTTACAGGATCACTCCATTTTTGCCAACTTTGATCGAGCCGCTTGCTCATCCATATATCATTATCTCCCAAACCCCCAGGCCTGTCACTGCTAAAATATAGTGTTACGCCATCAGAGGCGAGGTAGGGAGTCATCTCATTATATTTCGGGGAATTTATTTTTTTCCCAAGGCTTTTCGGTTCCGTCCACCATCCATCTTTTTCAAGAAAACTTACATAAATATCGTTCTTTGAACTGTGTTCATTTTCAGACATATATAATAACAAAGTTTGTCCGTCACCAGCCATGGTAGCCCCATATTGATTACCGCGATTGTAGTTATCATAATTTTTTATTTGCAGCATTTCGGGACGGCTCCAGTTACCATATTTATTTAGATAACACATACTCACTCCATTTCCAAAATACTCCCCATTAATAAAAGCATTCCGTATCAAAATCCTGTTGTTATCCGGAGATATCCAAAAAACAGCATTGTACTCAGAAGTATTTAATGGTCTTCCAAGGTGAACTGCTTTGCTCCATTTGCCCATGCTATCTCTTTCAGAAAACCAGATGTCCTGTGAGTTAGGGACAGCATTATACTTTGTATTAGAGGGATGATTTTGCCTTATAAAAAACAACAGATTCCCATCGGCAGAAACAGTTGGCCTCAATTCCGGGTATTGCGAATTAATTTCATTTCCAATGTTTTCTACTTTAAGTATCGTCTCGTGGGTAATGATATTTTCTTTTTGTGGTATTAAAGTTGCTCCCGAATCAATATCATTAATTGCTAATAACTGTGCATTTACCGAACCAAAAGCGGCCGCTAAAATAATAAGAAAGTAAAATTTTTTCAAGGTAAAAAGGTTTTGATTTCTTAATAACGCAGAATACAGCTAATTAATATATTTTGAAAGAAAGTGGAGCAAAATGGTAATAAGTAATAAAAAAGCAAATCCAAATGGAAGCTTTAATTGCAGAAAAAAGCAATAAGGTTGAAACCTTCTTCAATTACACAGCCTTCCGGAAGTGAATTAAATAAAGAATTTTTAATAATTAAATTTACCTGACTTTTAAAAATTAAATCTACTATTTTTATAAAAGGACATCATTGTCTTTATTCAAAAGAAGTTTTTCATGTTGACCAAATTTAAACCGGAAAAGATAGGAATAGGAAACAGACTCCTTCGATCAATAATAATAATTACTTTTCTTTATTCCTGCAACATGTCTAACCAAAAAAATGAGCAAGGAAACACGGTTATAAAAACTGTAGAAGAGCCAAAAGAAGATACCGTTATATTTTTTAAAAAGTACCAAATAAAATCAGGAACAATAACTTATGAAACCGTGCTGAATACGATCAGCGTCCATTTAAAATTTAAGAAAGTTGTATACTTTGACAACTATGGTATGAAAGAACGAAGAGACACTTATACAGGCGATACTTTAGACGAATCGCTGATGAGTGATGGAAAAAATATGTATAATATCATGCACAAAACAAAGGAAGCATTCAAAACCGGGCAAGCCTATCATGGTACAGAATCTAAGTTTGGATGGGACGAGATTTCGCAGGAAGATAAAGCATTAGGCAAAGCGAAAAAATATCCTGATGAAATAATTGCCGGAAAGAAATGCCAAGTTTACCATGTAGAAATTTATCCTGTACTCGCCATTTATGCCGGATGGAAAAATATTTGTCTGTTCACAGAAATAAAAAGCAAGGGCGGAAGTAGTATTTCAAGAGCAGTTAAGGTTGAAGTAGGCCCGGTAGACAGCAGCAAGTTCTTGATTCCGGGAGGTTATACAATTAAATGAGATAAGCATAAGCCTTGAGGCCGCAGTTTTCAGGTATGAAGTTCGTTCTCAATTCCCGTACCACGGATTGTACTATATACTCAAGGGGCAAAACAGTGAATCATTTAGCATTAAAAAACTTACCAATTAATCATTCCACGGTACGAAACCTTAGTAGAACGGATAATCCATTATCACAGTCAACCTTATTACCATATTTTATGAAATAAGGATCTTCCAACCTTTTTATGATAATAAGGTCGATTTTTTTTAGATAAGCTTTTCTACGAAGCTTTAAAAATCATAATCCCTATAGATTTTTTAAATGCGGCAAAACATTGAATTATTCAGCTTGGAAAAACTCACTAATTTAACCAAAGCAGATTATAATAATTATTAAGAATGGATTTCAATAGATTTATAATAGATAAGGTTTCACTGCTTTTCGCCATATTTCATATCCGGCTGTATTCATGTGCAGCATATCGTTTACAAATAATTCAGGGCGTGGTTTTCCCTCTTTGCTTATCATTTTATCAAAAATATTAATGAAGGCCGCATTAGATTCTTTTTTCAAAAAAGAACTGATCAGTGCATTCGCCCTTTTTGCTTTTTCAAGAAATTGCACTCTCGATGGGCTCGGTTTTATCGCGATATAATCAATTGGAATAGAAGGCAGTTTGCTGCGTAATAAAGTGTATAAATTTTTAAAGCGCAGAAAGATACTATCGGCGGTCGTTTGCTCGTCAGGCACGTCATTTTCTCCTACATATATAATTATTTGTTTAGGATGATAAGGGAAAATAATATCGTTGGCATAATAAATTATATCACTAGCGTTTCGATGTTATAAATAAAAGTTCTTTGAAAGTATTGTCAGAATTGAGTTTGCAAAGGTTTTAAACCTAAGACGATTTGATTTTTTAAAGTGTTTTAATTTTATATTTACCTGATAATCAATTTATTATGAATTCGGGCAAATATGTTTTTTCTCAAATAATGGATTTAGTGTCCTCCACATCATTTCAAACCCTTGTCAATCGTTATAAAGGCGATTATAAAATAAAAGAATTTAGCTGTTGGAAACAGTTTTTATGTATGGCTTTTGGCCAATTAACTCATCGTGAAAGTCTTACTGATACTTTGATGTGCTTAAAAGCAAATGCGCATAAGATGTATCATCTTGGGATCGGCGAAGTAGTAGCCAATAGCACACTTTCAAAAGCAAATGAGAACCGTTCATACCAGATTTATCAAGACCTTGCCATGTTGCTTATTAAAGAGGCGAAAGAACTGTATTTGAATGACGATGACCTGGAAGTATCACTTAAAGGAAATGTCTTTGCCATTGATGCTACAACTATTGATTTGTGTTTGTCCACTTTTTATTGGGCTACTTTTCGAAGTACAAAAGGGGGAATAAAGCTGCATACACAAATAGATTTGAAAACGTCTATCCCCGAATTTATTTTATTTTCCAACGCATCGGTTCATGATGTAAATGCTCTTGATTATATTTGTTTTGAGGCCAATAGTTTTTATATCATGGATAGAGGATATGTAGACTACAAAAGGCTTTACAAGATTCATTCGGCTGATGCATTTTTTGTTACAAGAGCAAAGGATAATATGAATTACAGGCGGCTGTATTCCCATCCCAAGGACAAAAACAATGGGGTGCTTTATGAACAAACAGTCATGTCAAACAATCACTATGCTTCGAAAGATTATCCAGAAAAACTACGAAGGATAAAATTTAAAGATGAAGTTACAGGGAAAGAATTGGTATTCCTTTCCAATAACTTCCAACTCAAGGCAACAGAAATCGCACAACTGTATAAACACAGATGGAAAATCGAATTATTTTTTAAATGGATAAAGCAGCATCTCAAAATAAAAACCTTTTGGGGGCAAAGTGAAAATGCCGTGAAAACTCAGGTATGGATTGCTGTATCAATCTATGTTTTAGTAGCTATCGCAAAAAAGAAATTTATGCTTGAACAAAGCCTCTACGAAATTTTACAAATTTTAAGCCTTTCTATTTTTGAAAAA
>JBDTEK010000304.1:0-3590 GCA_039922575.1 Ginsengibacter sp. | reverse complement strand
ACAAATTTGGTGCGTGATTGCTTTGTACAGTGATATCCCTTTTCCCGATGAATCAATTTTGAATTGCCAAATCGTTTACCTGCTTATATAGAGTACAAGCATCTCCGGCTCTAATTGAAAGTTTATTAAATGTCTTTTGAAAAAAAAAGTTTGGTTTGATTGAAACACGGTGGAAATTTTTATTTGGTCATGCTTTTAAAAGAGTGGCCACAGAAAAAGGCGGCAATACAAAAGACAGATAGTATTTTAAAAAAGGTAAATTTGACTTCCAGCAAAATTCGAATTTTATTTATGGCACCGGCTATCGTTTTAATAGGTCTTGCAATAATGGTTTTGGCTTTTATTTTTTATAAAAAGCCTAAGAAAAAAGTGAATCTTCCCGCCGATTTTAGACAACAGTTAATTCATCGTGTTGCTTTTTATCGCAGGCTTAATGATCACAATAAAATTAAATTTGAAAAGAAAATAAAAGAATTTTTGAGTTATGTGTCTATCGAAGGAGTGAAGACAAAAGTGGATGATATTGACAGGCTGTTAGTAGCATCGAGCGCAGTTATTCCCATTTTCAGATTTACAAACTGGAAGTATTATAATCTTACCAATGTGCTTCTTTATCCTGATTCATTTAACCGGGAAGAATTTTTGGCACACGGATACGAAAGAAACACTTTGGGAATGGTAGGGAATGGCGCTATGCAACGGACGATGATCTTATCTAAACCGGCCCTGCATTATGGATTTGAAAATGAGGAAAGCGTACAAAATACCGGCATTCACGAATTTGTGCATCTGCTTGATAAAGAAGATGGGGATGTAGATGGATTGCCCGAAGCGCTGTTAAACAGAAAATATAACGCCCAATGGCTGGAGTTAGTGAATAAAAATATGGACAAAATTTTAAGCGGCTATTCTGATATCAATATTTATGGCGCCACAAACAAAGCAGAATTCTTTGCAGTAACCTCGGAATATTTTTTTAATAATCCCAAATTATTCAAAGAAAATCATCCTGAGCTTTTTGACCTGATGGTAAAAATGTACCAGGTAAATGACAATTAAAACAGTTGCCTCGATGGACGGGCATTGAGTTTTGAGTCTGGAAATGCTAATATAAAAAGTGAATTTATTTTTTCGTTGAATTATATTTCTTTACAACCTCATCCAGCATATTTTTGAATTTTTTTACGTCTGAATCATAGCCGTATCCTTCCGGCATCAGTCGCTTTTCGTTGGCGTCCAAAAAGAAATAATAGGGCTGTGTATTGGCATTGTAAACCGTTATCTGAAGGTCTGCATTCTTATCTCCCAAATCAGTAATTTGTTTATTAAGCGCTTTGGAAAAATACTGGTCAGCCGGCTGTAGGTCTACATTTTTATGCACATCTACATACAGGGAGGCGATCACAAAATTCTCTTTTAATCTTTTCATTACCTCGGGATCACTCCAAACAGAGCCTTCCATTTTGCGACAATTCACACAATTGATTCCGGTGAAATCAAGCATTAAAGGCTTTTTAAGTTTTCTCGCTATGGCTAATGCTTCTTCATAATCAAAATAAGTGGTCATGCCATATTTGGTTACCACCTCGGGCTCAAAAATTTTCATCCTTTCATAGAATTTCACAGGATGAGGTAAATCGGTTTCGCTGTCAGTATTCATAGAAACGGTTCCATTTGCCGAAGGCGCAGAAGTAAAATCCTGCGTACCCATTGGTGGCAAAAATGCGCTGATGCCTTTCAATGGTGCACCCCACATTCCCGGAATCATGTAAACGGCAAAAGACAAAGAGGCAATCGCAAGAAATAACCTGGGGATATTGATATAGGGAATATCAAAATCATTTTTTGGCAATTCATCGTCATGATGAAATTTCAATTTACCCAAAAGATAAAACCCAAGCAATATAAAAATGACCACCCATAAAGCGATAAATACTTCCCGATCCAATAAGCGCCATCCTTTCACTAAATCCGCATTGGATAAAAACTTTAAAGCAAGCGCTAATTCTAAAAATCCCAATGTAACTTTTACTGCATTTAACCACCCTCCGGCCTTGCCAAGCATATTCATTTTACCCGGAAAAAACGCAAAGAATGCAAAAGGCAATGCAAGTGCAACAGAGAAACCAAACATGCCCAACAACGGGCCATAATAACTTCCGCGAGCTGCTATCACCAACAAATTTCCGATAATAGGCCCCGTACATGAAAATGAAACAACCACCAGTGTGAGTGCCATAAAAAAGATACCCAGAAAGTTACCTGAGCTTGCTTTGCTATCTGCTTTATTGCCCCACGAGCTTGGTAAATTGATTTCAAAAGCGCCTAAAAATGAAATAGCAAATAATAAAAAGACCAAAAAGAAAATGAAGTTGGCAACCCAGTTAGTAGCAAGGTTATTTAATGCAGTAGGCCCAAAAATAACGGTGATTAAAAAACCTAATAAAGTGAAAATAACAATGATAGAAGTAGAATATAAAATAGCATTTTTGATGCCTTCAGCTTTCGTTTGGCTGCGCTTAATAAAAAAGCTAACGGTCACCGGAATCATAGAAAACACACAAGGCGTAATTAATGCCAGTAAACCACCTGCAAAGCCTGCAATAAATATCCACCACAATGACCTCATAGCTACCGAGCCACCATCGTTTGCGGGCTGAAGCTGCGCGTTTTCGGCATTGGTACTTACAGAGGATTGTGGTAAAATGAAAAGTTGAAATTGATCTTCCTTGGATGGATAATCAGCACCTTGCTGATATAAATAACTGATGTCTCCTTTAACCAAAAAACTATCTTTTAGCGCAGCTCTTATTTCTTGTTGCCATTCTACAGAATCAGTAAAAAAATGAACCTGGCTTTGTAAGGCAGCATCGGTAGCTTTTTGAATCGTTCCTTTCTGTGAAATGGAATCTTTTAATCTTGAAGAAACAGATGAATCAAAATGTATGGCAGAATACATAACGTCATCCGGAGATTTTTGAAGTGCAAACAATTTAATGCCTTTTGCAATCTTTCCCTTTATGGAAAGTATTACCGTACTGTCATTTAATCTTTGAGAACTGTATTCAAATTGTACTGCAGAGGAATCCTGGGAAAATAAATTTCCGGCAAATAAAATACAAACTAAAAAAAAGATAATTTTCCGAACAGAAAGCCAGATAAAATGATTCATTAAATGATGATTATTTATTTAATGCGACAGTAAATTTTTTGGTTGAGGGTGGAAGGCAAAGTTTATCATTACATGTCATAAAATCAACTGAAACATCAACTGAAGTTTTTACATTGGCTTTTAATTTCATCACCTGTACGAAATCAACTTTATTTGAAAATTGTTTTACGTCAACACCAAAAAGTGGTTCGTGGCGCTGTTCTAACTTACCAATTTCTTTTGTATTTCCCTGGTGAGTAAGCAACGGATTTTTTGTAAATGAAATACTTGTAGGCACCGGACCTCCTTCTGGCGTGTGTTGAGAGTAGATATGCCAACCCTGATTAATATTGGCAATTAAATGAATTTCATAAGTTTTATCAGCTATTTTTTTGGATGTAGCAGTCCATTCAACCGGGCTTTTTACTATTTGCGCAAA
>JBDTEK010000303.1:0-7714 GCA_039922575.1 Ginsengibacter sp. | reverse complement strand
TGTCGCTCCGATGGAGCTGCTATTACAATTCAATTTAATAAACCTGCTGTGATTACTACTACTAACATGTCGCTCCGATGGAGCTTCGAATACAATTTACACTGTCTGAACTTTGCTTTTACTATATAACACTTACTACGGAGCTGTGATTTTGGCTTCTCTTAAAAATTTCTTGTAGCAATCCTGAATTTTTTTATTAAAACTCTAATATTATTGTATCTTGTACACTATTATTTGGTAACCGAATTGAAAAAAATAACTTCTTTACTTTTTATTGTCTTATTCCTATTCAATCTGTTTGGTTACAGGTTTGTATTTGACTATGCGCAGCAAAAAGCAAACGACCAAATGGAAGTCAATTTAGATAACAATCTATATAATGAAGCTGACCTGATCGAGCTGAAAGTGGCCATGAATCTTCCTTATCAGACAAGTTGGGCAGATTATAAAAGATGCGACGGCGAAATAGAAATTGGTGGCATACGCTATAAATATGTAAAACAAAAAGTGTCAAACGATACGCTTTATGTAATGTGCATTCCTAACACAAAAAAAATGCATCTTGAAAATCTAAAAAACGATCTTGCGCAAATGGCAAATGGCGTTATGCAAAATGATAATTCAAGCAAATCAAATAAAGCAGAAACACTTTTATTTAAAAATCTTCAAAGCGTTTATGATGATTATATTTTCGTTTATAATCTAATGGCGCCTGCCGCAAATTCATCTGGCTTATTTCAAGGTATTCATTCGGCTGATTTAATAACATTACCTCACGTCTCACCCGAACAACCTCCCGATCTCTCGAATGCGTAAAGTAGTTTTCATCGTCTATTTCAATTTTATAAATGTGTTGTTTACAGATGATTGTAAACAATAGTTTATTTATCTACTTATTTACAAAAACGTTTTTTGGGAATGAAAAAGTTATTTTTTCTATGTATCGCCGTAGGCAGTTTGTATAGCTGTAATACTAAAAAGGATTATGCCAAAATTTTAAACAATCCGGACCTTTTTTGCAAAACGGCGTATCAGTTAAATGGTGTAGTTATGGGAAACAATTTCAGCCCTATAGTTGCCTGCCGCAACTATCTATATGCAAGTATAGCTGCCTATGAAGTAATAGCAGCAGGTTATCCGGAAAAATATCATTCGCTTGCCGGCCAGGTAAATGGGCTTATGAACATGCCACTTGCTCCTGCAAACAAAGAAATTAATTTTGAACTGGCATCCCTGTTATCTTATTGCAAATTAGGTAGCGCGGTTACTTTTCCCGAAGGAAGTATGGATGAATATGTGGATAGCCTTAAAAAACTGGCAATTGATCACGGAATGCCCAAAGAAGTTTTAAATAACACTATCGCATTTTCAGACACTATTTCAAACGCTGTTTTAAACTGGAGTAAAAAAGATAATTACGCTCAAACAAGAAGCATGGAAAAATATTCCGTAACGGACGATCCCGGCAGGTGGATTCCTACACCGCCTGCTTATACTTCGGCATTAGAGCCACATTGGAATAAAATACGCACCCTTATTATGGACAGTTGCAATCAATTTATGCCGCCTCCTCCTTTTAAATACAATGTAACAGATAGCAATAGTGATTATTACAAACAGGTAATGCTTAGTAAAAATGCCGTTGATAACCTTACTCCCGAGCAAAAGCATATCGCCGATTTTTGGGATGACAATCCTTTCAAGCTCAATGTATCAGGGCATGTAATGTTTGCCAGTAAAAAATTTTCGCCTCCGGGACATTGGATGAGTATTACCGGAATTGCAGCAATAAAAGCGCATGCAGATTTTGCAACTACCGTATATGCATATACGAAAACAAGCATCGCATTATTTGATTCTTTTATTCAATGTTGGGAAGTAAAATTTAAATACAATACTGTGCGGCCTGAAACAGTAATCAATAAATATTTCGATGCCAATTGGCAACCGTATTTGCAAACACCGCCTTTTCCTGAATATACCTGTGGCCACTCGACGGCTTCTGCAGCGGCGGCAGAAGCGCTTACAAGTGTTTTCGGCGATAATTTTGCCTATACTGATACTACGGAACTGGAATTTGGAATTGCCAGCCGCAGCTACAAATCATTTCGTGCTGCCGCAGAAGAAAATAATTGGGGACGATTTTATGGAGGAATCCATTATCATCAATCATGCACTATAGCTAATGAATATGGAACAAAAATAGGGAAGCTGGTAGTAGATCGTTTGAGAATGAAATTAAATGGTAATCCATCTTTATCTGGCCTAGATCCAAAAAATAAAAAGGATCTTATCATAACTGAATAAAATATTATTGAATGAGCTCCTGTTGAAGTCAATAGGATACATTCTAAATTTTTCTTAATCAAGTGTTAATAACGGCCCTGTAATTCTTTACGGGGCCCTTTCTTTAGGATACTAAGTTCAGGAATTTTTTCTTATTGAATAAATTATTTTGACTAAAGAATTAATTCAATAGGCGATTTTCTGCGTATTATGAATAGACCACTCTACATTATAAGATGCAATGCTGTTGTTTCCTATCTATTTACAAACAAAGATATTTACATATCCCATTATCTTTTTTTATAAAAGAAAATAAAGAAAAGATATTCTCAATAAATTTTTTGCATGGAATGCGATTCCCTCCCAAACAAGATCAGGAGGCTTTTTCATTTGTGATGTCTTAAATTTGACCAATCAGTTATACAGTTTAAGGGATAAAAAGAGTAAATTATTCAGCTTTGAAAAATCTACTAATTTATTTCTTGTAGATGATTATTATCTAAAATTGAAGATAAATATATTGTACATTCGATTTGTCTTTTTTAAAAAATCTTCATGCAAAACTGGAAAATAAAAGTATCTCTCTTTTTAAACTATTTTGTTTTTGCTATTTTACTCAACAGCGTGGGTACGGTAATATTACAGGTTCAAAATAATTATGGCATTACTCAATCTTCAGCTAGCATGTTGGAAGCGTTTAAGGATTTTAGTATTGCGATTGCCTCTTTTTTGGTGGGGTCGTACATTACCAGAATCGGATATAAACGCTCAATGCTGTTGGCGCTTGCTTTTGTGGTAATCGCTTGTTTATTCATGCCTTTTATTGGTGGCTTTGCCATGACGAAGCTTCTATTTGCCATTACAGGCGCCAGTTTCGCCTTAATAAAAGTTTCGGTTTATGCAACAATCGGGCTTATTACTCACAATAAAAAAGACCATGCAAGTTTCATGAATTTCATTGAATCTTTTTTTATGATCGGCATCTTAACCGGCTATTTTATTTTCAGTGCTTTTGTTGATAATAACAATCCGGCTTCTACTTCATGGCTTAATGTTTACTATCTCCTGGCTGGCATTTCTGCTGTAGCCTTTATATTATTACTAAGCTCTCCATTAGATGAATCCTCTATAAAAGATGCGCAGTCAAAATCATTCTTAAAAGACTTTGCTGATATGTTTAAACTGGCCATCCGTCCTCTCGTTCTGATTTTTATAGTAAGCGCTTTTTTTTATGTTTTGATTGAGCAAAGTATTATGAGTTGGCTTCCTACATTCAATAGCCAGGTTTTGCATCTGTCCACCGCCTTAAGTATTGAAATGGCGAGCATCCTGGCAGCGTCGACGGCAATAGGCAGATTTATCGCAGGTATTGCTTTGAGAAAAATTCATTGGCTTGCAGTTCTAATCGTCTGTCTTTTAGGCGCGGCTGTATTGGTTTTGCTGGTAATACCATTAGCTTCAAAAGTGCAGATCGGCTCTATAAGCACCTGGTCGGAAGCTCCTTTTGTAGCATTTCTTTTTCCATTGATCGGGTTGTTTTTAGCGCCGGTTTACCCGGCTATCAATTCTGTAATTTTAAGTTCTTTGCCTACCTATCAGCATGGGCCTATGAGCGGATTGATCGTTATTTTTTCCGCTTTAGGCGGCACTACAGGTTCTATTATCACGGGCCATATTTTTCAGGATTATGGCGGCCCAACGGCTATGTATTTCTCCTTATTGCCAATTACAATTTTAATAGGCAGCCTTTTATTTTTCAACCGGTTACAAAAAAAGACAACAAGTGAAATTGTAGTTTGATTTGAATCCAGAATATTACCAATTTTCAAAATAAAATATGGAAATTAAAGAAATTTTTAATTTGGGAGAATTGTTTGAGGCGGTCCAAATGCATCAAATATTTCCTGATGGAAAAACTTTTGTTGATTGTGAGCCTAAATTTCCCTTTACGGTTATATATGACCGTTATGAAGTGGAGAAACAAAAGAAGGATTTTGATCTTTCTGAATTTGTGCTTAAACATTTCTCTCTTCCAAAGGAACATTCTGTAAAATTTGTAAGCGATAAAACGCAACCTGTAGCACGCCACATTGAAATGCTTTGGGATGAACTGGTAAGGCAACCAGATAAAGCCGCCGGTTCATTAATTCCGCTACCTTATTCGTATGTTGTACCCGGTGGGCGTTTCAGAGAAATCTATTATTGGGATAGTTATTTTACCATGCTTGGTCTAAAGATTTCTAAACGTAATGACCTTATCGAAAATATGATCAATAATTTTTCTTTTCTTATTGATCAGTTTGGCTACATTCCTAATGGCAACCGTACTTATTATCTCGGACGCTCGCAGCCACCCTATTACTCTTGTATGGTGAAATTGCTAAATGATGTAAAAGAAAAAGAACCTCGTGAAAACGCAGAAAAAGTATTGGTAAGATATTTACCTCAGCTTAAAAAGGAATACGATTTTTGGATGAAAGGAATTGAGCATTTATCTCAAGCAGAGAATTCAACGCGTCGCGTAATACTTTTAAAAGATGGAAATGTTTTGAATCATTACTGGGACGAAAATGATACACCCCGGCCGGAATCATTTAAGGAAGATGTAGAGCTGTCCAAAAAGGTAAGCAATAGAAAAGCCCTGTACAGGCATTTAAGAGCTGCAGCAGAATCCGGTTGGGATTTCTCCTCGCGTTGGTTCAGCAATGGAAAAGATATTTCAACGATTCATACCACAGAAATTATTCCTGTTGATTTAAACTGTCTTTTGTATCACCTTGAAAAAACAATTGCTGAAGCTTCTAAATTAAAAAATGATAAGGAAGATGTTTTAAAATTTGAGAACGCGATGTTGAAAAGAAAGAAAGCGATAAATGAATATTGCTGGAACAGTAAAAAGAGATTTTATTTTGATTACGATTATGTTGCTGATGAACAAAATACTATTTTTTCTCTCGCAGCCGCCTACCCGCTGTTTTTTGAGATCGCTTCGAAAGAACAGGCTGCAGGAGTTGCGGAAACTTTAGAGCAAAGATTTCTACGTGCAGGAGGTTTAATCACCACAGCGGAAACCACTATGCAGCAATGGGATGCACCAAATGGATGGGCCCCTTTGCATTGGATTACCATCTGCGGATTAAAGAATTATGGCCACGATCAACTTGCAAAAGAGATTACCAAACGCTGGTTAACTATTAATGAAAAAGTGTACCGCGACACAGGCAAAATGATGGAGAAATACAACGTAGTAATAACAAATACAGAAGCCGGAGGAGGTGAATACCCTACCCAGGATGGCTTTGGCTGGACGAATGGTGTGTACCTGGCATTATGTAAATGGGCTCAAAAATGAAACTGAGATTCCCCGGATTTAAAAAGGTACATAAACAATAGAGGAAAACTTTTTGTGGGTGCGAAGAACAATTGGAATCATATATGCGGCATTTTACATCATCTTCTGCCTATTACCTACTACTTTCTGCCAAATTCCTTTCTACAATAAATATTTACTCACCTTAGAATTAATAAACCCCTGTACCTCTTTCCAGGTTTGGCTTTTCAGGCTTACAGGATCTCCACTTTCTTCAGCATCAGCAAAATAAGTAAGTGCTTGCGGTACGGTAATCAATAAGTTTTGCGTAGCGTACTTTTCTTTATGAAACCGGATAAAATCCGCCACAGAATAATGATTTAAAAGCTCTGCAATATCCCAGAAATCCTTCTTTTTGCCACGGCCCAAAATCGCCTGCACTTTCATAGCGATAATATCTTCTATTGAATAAAGTTGTACGTTATCAATGGTTTGTTGAGACCTTATCAGCGGATGCGGCTGATGGATAATTTCAATTTTTATTTCATCTATAAAACAAAAAATGCCGAAGCGCGGAGGTTTTTCTTCCATGGTAAACTTTTTCCCAAATCTACTTTTTAAGATATTAATTATCTTTTCATTCTTAAAGGGTTTATCAGAGAATAAATCCAGGTCATTAGATTTTCGGTGGCCGTACAAAAGAGACAATGCTGTGCCGCCAACCAACGAAAAATTCTTTAGTTCAGTCATTTCCATTAACTGTCTTAATACGGAAAGAGCGAGGGGCTCGACTGTCTCAATTTGTAGCATCTGAATTCGGTTATAGGTTTGTTGACTACGGCGCTTGCCAGGTACATTCTTGTTTCAGGCAAAAATTTAGCATTCAGCAAGGTTTCCGCTACTTTTTCATCACCATAATATCTTCTGCAATTACGAATGTCTTGCACATCGCCGCGCTCAAATACACGCTCAATTACAAAATTGGCTTTAGCATCGTAATTGATCTTTTCAAAATCAACATCCCAAAAAATCCGTTTGTTAAATACAGGCTTTATTTTTTCTGAAATATCACAAAGATAAATGGTTAAATAAATAGGATATATTAGTTTACATCAATGACCATCTTAAGAAAATTAAGAAAATTTCAAAAAGTATTAAAATTTTGTAAATTCTGATGTTGACTGCTCTACCGGTGAAGTAATTTCTTGTTCTGTATTGGTTGCTGTATTTACTTATCGATAAATTTATCAATCTGTTCTGAAAGCTCATTACATTTTTTAATACCTTTTTCATGAGCCGGAATAGCATTACTTTCAATGAAGCTTTTACCAAATGCCAACTTTATGCGCATTTGTGATGTACGTGCCAGAGCTTGCATATTGGTAATGCGCCTTTATCAAACTGCTTTGGCTGTTGTGGGCGCGTGGTGCCAGAGCTTGCATATTGGTAATGCGCCCGGCCTGATATAGCTGTGCATGTACTTCAATAAACAAACTGAATTGTTGAATGTATTGTATATAAAGGAAATTAGGGTTTCAATGTGCGTAAGAGCACTTTCGTGTAAGTCAATAATGTTATTTGAAAAATCCTTGTCTTCGACTATATTAAACTCGCTGCTTGCTTTTAACGCTTCGTAACGTCTGATGTGAGGCTGCAATTTTGTACTCCTAAAGAA
Source organism: Ginsengibacter sp. (assembly GCA_039922575.1). GTDB lineage: Bacteria > Bacteroidota > Bacteroidia > Chitinophagales > Chitinophagaceae > Ginsengibacter. Next base: position 443 of record JBDTEK010000303.1, on the reverse strand, counting down.
CACATTGCCATATTTAACCAGGCTATCTTTATTGGCTACTTCACCTGCACCCACTTTTTCAAAATATTTTATCGCATTTAAGCTATATTCGTAAAAGTGCAAACTGCTTTCCTTGTTTGTTGTGTCATTTCCGCTAATATGGGAACTTCTCTTGCCGGAGACGTTGCTAAGAGAGAATTGATTTTTAATGAGGAAATTTATTGCCTGGTATAATAGAAATGAGTTCATTCCGGTAGAAACGAATAAATTTGAAAACTAACTTTAAAGTCAACAAAAATGAAACAAAACCTTTACCTGAAAAACATAGCGCTATTTTTTTTAATTCAGATAAACCTTTTGTTTTGTTGCAGCAATTTATTTGCTCAAAACTCCTTAACCGGAGATGGCTTTGGTGGCCGCTCATGGTACGTGGCGCATAATTATCTGACGGGCTCTTACGCTGC
>JBDTEK010000302.1:0-5665 GCA_039922575.1 Ginsengibacter sp. | reverse complement strand
ATATCCTTTCTTTGCATTATCTTTTAATTTTAAATTTAATGTCCGGGTCTTTTGGCCATCATCAATTCCGGTGAATTCAGCCTGGTCACTTTTTTTGTCAAATACCTGTACTTTGTCCACTGCGTCTGCTCTTAAATTTCTTGTGGCTATTGTTGGGTCATCACTAAAAAATTCTTCACCATCTACCAGTACCTTTTGTACCTTTTGTCCCTGTGCGGTTATTTGCCCGTTTTTGTCCACCTGCATGCCAGGTAACTCTTTTAGCAGGTCTTCCACAGTTGCATTAGGTCTTACATGAAAGCTATCTGCAGTAAATTCAGTTGTGTCGCCTTTAATCCGGATTGCCGCCTGCCTCACAATAATCTCTTCCAGAAGTTTTGCTTTTTGTGTTAAGAAAATATTTTTCAGGTCAATTGTTGCACCCGGACTTAGTTTTATTTTTTCCACATAATCACCATATTTAGGGTAAGAAATGAGGATAATATATGATCCGCCCGGAATATTATGAACCTGGAACTTTCCTTCTTTGTCGCTTCTGGCGAATGCAACCAGTGTAGTATCTTCCTGTTTTAGAATAGAAACCACAGCGTACATAATATTTGCATGATCGCTTGAATCAGTTAGAATGCCTTTAACCGATGATGTTTGACAGAAGGCAAGTATCGGTAATACTTGCAGAAAAATGCAAATAAATATATTTTTTCGCATAGATAGTTTTGATAGCAGCAGAATGATTTTTCAGTGAGGGGTATTTCACGTGGCAATATAGTAAAAAGATATTAAAAGGGGCGAAAGTGAAGGCAAATGTGGATAATTTGTCTTTTATTAAAATTAACTTTTTGAATGAATGGTCACGCTTATAGATTCTATATGGTTTAGTTATTAAAACAGTGCAGAGGATGCCAACCTTGGGAAAAATTTTTGTAAGTATAAAACGGTGTTTTAAATATTGACAAACTTTACTCATTTTGAATTGGGCCTGATTAAAAACGTGAGTATTTAATTTAAAAGTAAATTTCATAATTTTAAATAGGATAACTTTATTCCGGTAATTTTTAATTTGTATATATGCATGAAAATATAATATTATATGAAGAAAAGAATTTTGTAGATACTTCAAAATCTGTTTGGAATTATTCATTGTTTAGTGAAGAAGACCTGGAGAATTTTAAGAACGGAACTCATTATGGATTGTATAAAAAATTCGGGTCTCATCCTTTAACTGTTTTAAAGAATGCCGGCTATTATTTTTCAGTTTGGGCGCCTAATGCTACAGCAGTAAGTGTTGTCGGAGATTTTAATAATTGGGATAAAAAAGCGCATCCATTATTTGTGCGGCTCGAAAAATCAGGAATATGGGAAGGATTTATTCCACATATCAGGGAGTATGAAAATTATAAATATTACATAAAGGGGTTTGAAGGAGTGGAGATTTTAAAAGGTGATCCATTTGCAAACCACTGGGAACTAAGGCCAGCCACTTCTTCCAAAACAAAAGATATTTCTTATCAATGGGATGATGAAGTTTGGATGGGTGGCAGAAAAGAGCATAATTCGCTAAAAGCCCCCTGGACAGTTTACGAGGTGCAGCTGGCAAGTTGGATGAAACCTGTACCTGAAGATGAAGATTCATTTAATTCTTATGTTGAATTAACAAAACGACTTGTGCCTTACGTAAAGAAAATGGGATTTACGCATGTAGAATTGATGCCTGTAATGGAATATCCTTATGACGCAAGTTGGGGTTATCAGGGCACAGGGTATTTTGCCCCTTCCTCACGGTTTGGCATACCCGAAGAATTTATGCAAATGATAGAAGCATTTCATAAAGAAAAGATAGGTGTTATTCTTGATTGGGTTCCTTCTCATTTTCCTAATGATGCACATGGATTGTATATGTTTGATGGTACACACACTTATGAATATGCGGATATGAGAAAGGGGTTTCATCCAGATTGGAACTCTTATATTTTTAATTATGCCAGAGGAGAAGTAAGGTCGTTCTTAATCAGTAATGCCAGGTATTGGTTTGATAAATATCATATTGACGGCATGCGCGTAGATGCAGTGAGTTCTATGCTGCGGCTGGATTATTCAAGAAAAGAAGGAGAGTGGGAACCCAATATTTTTGGGGGAAATGGAAATCTTGAAGCTATCGCGTTTATTAAAAATTTGAATGAGATGGTTTACCGTGATTTTCCTGATGTGCAAATGATCGCGGAAGAATCAACTGATTGGCCAAACGTTACAGGCCTTACTGTAAACGATGGATTGGGTTTTGGAATGAAATGGATGATGGGCTGGATGCATGATACCATTAATTATTTTAAAGTAGATCCGCTGTTTAGAAAGGATAGTCAGAATAAGTTCAGTTTCAGTATGGCTTATTTCTATGATGAAAATTTTATGCTTCCACTAAGTCATGATGAGGTGGTGCATGGTAAATCGCCTATGCTCTACAAAATGCCGGGTGATGAATGGCAGAAATTCGCTAGTCTCCGTGTTCTTTATTCTTACATGTACACGCATCCCGGAGCAAAATTGCTATTTATGGGAAATGAGTTTGGACAAACTTCTGAATGGAATTTTTCTACTGAACTTGATTGGTATCTGTTGAAATACCCGCCACACGAAAAATTGCAGCATTGTTTACAGCAATTGAATCAATTATATACTTCTCAACCGGCGCTATATGAATACCAGTTTGACCCCAAAGGTTTTGAATGGATAGACCTTGACCACCGGCAGGAATGTGTGATGGTGTATAAACGCAAAGGGAAAAGAAGGAAAGAAGATCTGCTGGTGATCTTTAATATGACTCCCGTGGAAAGAATGAATTGGAAAATACAGGTGAATGGTAAGTCGTCCTGGCACCAGATTTTCTGTAGTAATGATACCCAATTTTGGGGAACAGGGCGGTTTACCGAGCAGGAAATAGAAACAATACCTGTGGATAAAAAGAATAAACTTTTTGAAATAAACCTGCATCTTCCTGCGTTAAGTGCTATAGTACTTCAATAGTGGTACCTTAAAAATTGTGAACGCCAGTTATTAAAAGATTGGCCCGCAAAAACCTATATTATGAAAGACACTATCCTCACCGTATTTCTATGCGCTTTTTCCAGTGTGATATTGGCTCAGAACGCTGATAGCTCTCAGTATTATTTCAAAAAAGGATTGGAAGAATCGGGCCTTCGTCATTTCTCTTTGGCATCTAAAAATTTTGATAAAGCGATTCAAATGAACTCCAATTTTACAGATGCTTACATAGCAAATGGAAAAGCAAATCTTGAGATGAGCCGTATTTATGAAGCCAATCAAAATTTTGCAAAAGCCTACGAGTTGCAGCCTTCCAATAATGAAGTAATACAGCAATTAATTTTAATCAATTTCAATAATCACCAATATCAAAAAGCGATTGATCTGGTAGAAAAATGTGGCGGTTGTGAAAATACAGATCGTATTTTAGGAATGAGTTATTACCATTTGGAAGATTATGGAAAAGCTGCTTCTTATTTGCAAAAGGCTGTTTCAAAAAATGCCAGGGACGGAGATGTTGCTTACACTTTGGGCCGTACTTACCTTGAATTGGAGAATGAAAAAAGCGCCATTCCACAATTTGAAAAAGCCATTGAACTGGAGCCCGCAAGAAATGTATGGATGTATGAATTAGGGTTAATTTTCTATAATCAAAATAATTATAAAAATGCTTTAAAATATTTTGACATGGCCACAGGTGCCGGCTACAATAAAACAAATGATTTTTATGAAAATTATGGCTTTGCACAGCTTTATAGCGGAGCTATAGAAAATGGAATTAAAACACTCGACCAGGTGCTTCAGCGTAAGCCAAATAATACTGAATTATTAAATAATATTGCCTATGCTTTATACACAACCAAACGCTATGAAAATGCCCTTGGTTGTTATGAAAAATTATTGACAATCAATCCTAAAGATGCCTCTTCATTATTTATGGCTGGCATGACGTTTCAAAATATGGGACAGAAAGAAAAGGGCCAGAAAATATGCGATAAAGCCATTGAAATGGATCCTTCATTAGCAAAGAACCGGCAGAAGAAAGATATGCCAATGGGAATGTAATTTCAACTCGTTTTTAGATTTCACATTACCACATTACCACATTATCAAATTATCACATTAGCTGATTAGCGATTTAATTCATCATTAATACGTTCACGCTTCTTTGTAAAATATTAAAAGCGATTTCAGCCATTAAATTCTCTTTATCAAGTGTTGGATTTACTTCTGTTATTTCAAAGCAGCATATTTTTCTATTCTGCATAAATTTGCTTACCAGGTCTTCCGCTTCTCTTTCTTTTAATCCGTTGCTCACAGGCGTTCCTGTTCCTTTGGTGATGCCCGAGTCGAGGCAATCTACATCAAAGCTTATATAAATATCTGTGCATTCATTTAAGTGCCTGAGTGCTGCTCTCACTACGTTTTCGGGCCCTTTGCGCCTCACTTCATTCGTGGTGATCACTTTCATTCCGTATTTATCAATTAAGTACTTCTCTTCTTTTTCAAAATCCCTAAGGGCTATGAACACAATATCCTCACCCAAAATTTTCGGTTCTATTTTGCCAAAAGATTTAAGTTGATCCCATTGTTTTCTGGTTATTCCATCGGGCTCATGCACTTTACTTTCTTCATTATCTTCCCCAATGGAAGCTGCGAGAGGCATTCCATGCATGTTCCCGGAAGGTGTAGTGTAGGGTGTATGCATATCCGCATGTGCATCTATCCATACCACTCCGAGACGGCTATTGGGTTTGGCAGCTTTTATTCCGGCGATAGTACCTCCTGCATTGCTATGGTCGCCACTGATAACCACAGGAAAGAAATTATTTTTCATAGTATCTTTCACCGCTTTGGATATTCTTTCATACATGGTCAACACTCCATTAATTCTTTTGGCATAAGGAGAAAAAATTGGCTCAAATAATAAGTGATTTTCAGTTTGAACTTTCTCAGAAGGAAAATGAACAAAGAAATTGCTCATAAAGTCCAATGCAGCTATTTTTATGGCTTCTGTTCCAAGGCTGGCTCCGCGTGTACCTGCGCCGATTTCGCTTGGTACTTCTATAAGTTTGATATTCTTCATAAATTATTTTAAAAATGATCATTTTCACGTTATCTTTTTTTGCAAGTTAAATCTTCTGACTTTTATCTCAAATTTTGAAAACGGGTGGGCAGTAGAATAATAAGACAATGAAAATACTATTATATTATTGAAAACGGTAAATTTTTCAATTCATACTTTCTAACTTAAATCATTAAAAAACTTCCATTTTATTTTCGGTCTTCTGGTAGAAAGAAGAGTAGCCGAATAAGTGTTTTCCCGTCTCCCTTTTTCAAATAAGTTCCATATCTAAATCTTTTGAAGAGAGGGAAATTTTTTTCATAACCCTCGCCGTAATAACTTCCAATGAGACAGGCGGTTCAGCTCCATAGGAGTGACATATTAGTAGTGGTTTAAATTATTCACCCCACACCAAGCTCAATTAAACAACCCGATAAATACAAAAAGATTTTCCAACAAAAAATACTCTTATGCCGGAATTGCAATTATCGGAACAGTACTATGATAGGCTAATTTTTTTGTATGGCTTGTTTTGAATAACTGGCTCAGGTAATTATGTTT
>JBDTEK010000301.1:0-13442 GCA_039922575.1 Ginsengibacter sp. | reverse complement strand
TTTTGTGTAAACATTCCCATTATTTCGCTGATAGTATTATTGCCATTTCCGACCATCTTTACTCGCACATGATTAAAATCAGTAAAGGTAAAACACCGGTTTTCCACATTCCGATTACTGTGGATTTAACAAAATTTCCTAAAAAAAATTACACAATACCGGAAAATTATAAAATATTTTATGGAGGATCTTTTGGAGAAAAAGATGGTATAGAATATTTAATTAAGGCATTTGAAGAAGTCTGCCTGAAGTTTAAAAATGTAAACCTTATTCTGACCGGCAAAGGTTTCGTTGAAGGCATGCAAAAAGTTTCTCAATTAATTGATCATTCTATAGTAAATGAAAAAATAATATTCAAAGGTTTCCTCAGTAAAGATGAATATTATAAAGTACTCAACGATTGCGATATATTTTGTATGACCCGGATAAATTCTAAATTTGCAAACGCCGGCTTCCCTTTCAAATTAGGGGAGTTTTTAGCAACAGGTAAAGCAGTGATTGCAACTGATGTAAGTGACGTGGGAAAATATATAAGAAACGGTGAAAACGCTTTATTGATCAAACCTTCTTCTACTGAAGATATGGCCGAATCTTTCTTATATATATTGGAAAATCCCTCCCTGATAAATAAGCTGGGTTCTGAAGGAAGAAAAACAGCGGAATTATATTTCGATTCCGAGAAAGTTAGTAATAAACTTTATGAGATATTTCGATCTTTATAAACCAATTTTTTTAAAGAAAGAATTAGGTAACTGATTTTCTAAATAAAAATTATAGGAATCAAATTTTAAATGAGATATATCGCAAAACTATATGTATTCATTAATAGAGGATTTGATCGAGTCATTATGTACCTAATGATGTCTTCATTTAGATCTCATGGTAAAAATGTTATTTTTACTCCAACAAATTCTTTATTAGATTACAAAAATATCATAATAGGCAATGATGTTTATATTGGTCCCGGGGCTAATTTTTCCTCTATTAGGGTTATTACAATCGGTAACAAAATATTATTCGGACCTAATGTAACCATTATGGGTGGCGATCACAATATCACCCAAATGGGTTTATTTATGTATGACGTTAAAGAAAAATTACCAGAAAATGATCTTCCGGTTACAATTGAGGATGATGTTTGGATTGGGGCCTGCGCAATTATATTAAAAGGTGTTACCATAAAGAAAGGAGCAGTAGTTGCAGCTGGATCAGTGGTTACAAAAGATGTTCCTGAATTCAGCGTAGTAGCGGGAGTGCCGGCAAAAGTAATTAAACAAAGATTTTCTGAATCGGACTTAAAATTGCATAAAAAGAAATTGAATTATTAAATCCTATTTAGCTATAAAAAATTGAATCAAAATTTTCAATATTTTACTCAATAATTTAATTCAGAGGTCGTTCCAGATAATGGCGCCAAAGATTTTTCAAATCAATTACCGATAATTGCACGTAAAAATAATGCCTAAAACTCTTGTTCTTATACCTGATCTGAATATTCCCGGAGGTGTTTCTAATTACTACAAAACGTTGCGTCTTGATGCTAATAGCCATATTTCTTATTTCACAATAAACAGAAACAAACCTGAATCTTCTTTTAAATCGGTTCTCAGATTATTTAATAAATACAGCGTTTTTATTTTTAAACTTTTGAAATACCAATATGAAATAGTAATTGTAAACCCCTCTTTAGACGAAGGAAAATCGTTCCATAGAGATTTAATATTCATTATTATCACACGTTTGTTAAAAAGGAAATCAATTGTTTTTTTTCATGGATGGTTTGATCCCTTTGAAGAAAAAATCAAAAAAAGTAAATTCAAATCATTTCTTTTTCGGATTAGTTATGCAAAAGCAACGAAGTATTTAGTTTTAGGAGAAGTTTTTAAAAACAAACTTATTGGATTGGGTGTACCACGGGAAACCGAATTTTTTGTTGAGACAATGGTTGCCGATTCAAACCATATTGAAGAGCTTAACCTCAATGATAAGTTACATACTTATGAAAAAGAAATAATCTTTCTTTTTTTATCGAGGATGGAAAAGGAAAAGGGAATATATATTGCAATTGATGCTTTTCAGGCTTTTTTAATAAGATTTCCTCAAAGAAAAACCACTTTTATCATCGCCGGAGATGGAATTGATTTACCTGCTGTAAAAAATTATGTCAAAGAGAAAATGATACCCAATATTAAATTCCTTGGATTCATTAGCGGTGAAAACAAAAGACAAGTGCTTCTCAAATCACATGTTATGATATTTCCAAGCTTTACCGAAGGCTTACCTAATGCGATTCTTGAAGGGATGCTTTATGGTATGCCTGTTGTGTCAAGAGCAGTTGGCGGAATACCACAGGTGATACAGCAAAATGTAAATGGGTTTTTAACCGAAAGTTTCGATTCCGCTATCTTTACTGATTTCCTTTCTAAACTTGCCTGCGACAGTGTATTATATAAAAATATCGCAGAAATTAATCATAATACAGCGATTCAGAGATTTACAAGTGAAAAAGTAAAAGAACGAATTTTTACAATTTTAGAAGATTGCAAAAATTAATTCAAATTTTAGTAAGTGGCCAAAACCAGCTTATATTAATAGAATCTTAAAAATCTGAACAAATAATCAAAGAAAGCTAATGTGTGGAATTGCAGGAATTTTTTTTAAAAAAGCTGTAAATATTGATTTGCTGAATAAATTTGAAAATTTAGTCAAAACAAAACAGCATCACAGAGGCCCTGATGAATTCAATAAATTGGAAGTGGTGCCAAATTTATTCTTTTATCATAACATGCTTTCTATAATTGATATAGGGAACGCTCACCAACCTATGAGCGACGATACAGGAATATTAACCTATAATGGAGAGGTTTATAATTATAAAGATTTAAGACTCTCCGATGAAAAATATGAGAAACATTCTGATACTGAAGTCTTATTAAAAGGTTTAAATAGAGAATATATTGCATTCTTGAAAAAGACCAATTCCATGTTTGGATTTGGATATTTCAATAAATCAAGTAAATTATTAACGTTGTGCCGCGATAGAATTGGAATTAAGCCTCTCTATTTTATTAACACTGATGAAGTATTTGCTTTTGCTTCTACTATCACTCCCCTGGCGCTATTTTCAAATAAAAAATTAAACCATCATCATCTTTGGCAATTTTATTTAAACAGGGCATTTAAAGCCCCCGCTACCATTTTTGATGATATTTTCGAACTACCTGCCGCATCATACATTGAGTTTGATATTTATAAAAAAGAACTTTCTCCAATAAATACCTGGTGGGAGAGAAAAAAAATTGAAGAACTTTATACTGACGAAACTGAGGTTATTGAAACCATAGAACAATTACTTACCGATTCAATTAAAAACAGGCTGGTGGCGGATGTACCTGTCGGTTTATTTTTAAGCGGTGGAGTTGACTCTTCATTAGTTGCCGCAATTACATCAAAACAAACAAGTAATCTGAATGCTTTTACAGTTTCCTTTTATGATAAAAAGTATGATGAATCTGATTACGCTAAACAGGTTTGTAAAACGTACGGAATTAATTATAATGAAATAAAGGTTGATGCCAACGACTTTCTTGACAGTATTAATGATTGGATCACTATTCAAGATGACATCGTCGCTGATCCATCGGCATTGCTGCTCTTTAAAATATCTGAATATGCAAGTAGTTTAAATTATCGGGCTTTGCTTGCCGGAGAAGGAAGTGATGAATTATTCGCAGGTTATAATTCTTATAAATATTTTAATTGGTCTCGAACTATTTATGACGCAGTTGGTAATATAGTGCCATTAAAAAATAGTATATCTTCCTTTTTTAAAAAAAACTCAAAAAGATATCATTTTCTCCAAAACTCTCTAAACAAGCCAACTTTTTACGGAACAGCAATGGTCTTTGAACCACACCTGCTAAAGCAATTAATAATAGATTTCAAGAATGAATGTCCGGGAAAAGCCTTTGATTTGAAGAATGCCATGGATATGGATATAAAAGACAGAATCCCTAATGATGTTTTAACCAGGTCAGACAGATCCACAAGCGGGACATCCATTGAATTAAGAGTTCCGTTTTTAGCTCATCAGTTGGTTAACTATTCCGCGGGCATAAGCAAGAATCTTTTAATGAAAGATAAAACACCGAAATATCTCATCAAAAAATTAGCAGCTAAATATCTCGATAATGATTTGATCTATAGGAAAAAGGTTGGATTCGACTTGCCAATAAAACAATGGATATCGAATGAACTTAAGACTACTATTGAAGAAGCTATGAATAATTCTATTCAAAAAGATTTTATCGATATTGATATCATAAAACAATGTTTCCATTCACATGTAAATAAAAACATTGACCACTCTTCCAAACTATGGGCTTTCCTTTGTTTGGAACTGAGCTATAAATATTTATCCGAAGTTGCATAAACATTTCTCTATTATACGAAATTTTAAAAAAGTTCGTTTAAAATTCATGCAACTACCTTTATTTCTGAAAACATAATTTTAATTTTGAATAACCTTCTGAAAAGATTAGCAAGACTGCTGCCAGATGATATATTGTTTGGCGGAACGTACAGGCATGCAAAGAAAATATATTCTACTTTTAACGAATCGAAAGATAAAACTGATTTTGTTTTATCTTATCAAAACGAAAAACTGAAATCTATATTCAGGTTGGCTGCTAAAACTCCATTTTATCAGTATTTGGATGGCTCATCTAAAATTGAAAATCTTCCTTTTATTTATAAAGAGACTGTATTAGAATCATTTAATAAAATGATAGTTGAAAAATCGGGCGCCGATTATGTTACAACTGCCGGTACTTCCGGAAAACCATTGGGGTTTTTTATCAATAAAAACAGAAAAGGGTTCGAGTGGTTTTGGATGACAAATAATTGGTCAAAAGTCGGATATACATCCTCCGATTACCGAGCCGTTCTTCGCAATCACAGTTTAAATGAAAAGAAATTTAAAGTAGAGCCATTGCTAAAAGAGTACCAGTACAATAATTTTTCATTAGATAATAACTATTTAGATTTCATTTTAAAACACATTAATAGTAAACAAATCAAATTTCTGCATGCTTATCCAAGCGCCGCTTACATTTTGGCCAGCAAAATAAAAAAAACGAAAAATGCCACCACTTTAAATACTTTTTTATGCGGAAGCGAAAACATTTTTCCTTTTCAAAAAAACCTTATTCAGAAAGAATTAAATATCAGAATGTACACCTGGTATGGACATACTGAAAAACTAATACAAGCAGGAGAGGAAAGGGTATGTGAGAACTACCATTCGAATCCTTTTTACGGTTATACAGAAATAATAGATAATAATGGTAATCAAATCAAAACGACTGGTTTTACAGGAGAATTAGTTGGAACAGGTTTTATAAATACAAAAATGCCGTTTATTAGATATAAGACTGGTGACTTTGCCGAATATATTGGGGAAGAATGCCCCGAATGTGGTCATATCGGCCTTACGTTCAGGAATGTAAAAGGAAGATGGGCAGGTGATAAAATATTTAAATCTGATGGCTCAATTATCACAACGACAGCGTTGAATTTGCACAATGATACATACAAGTTCATTAAAAATATTCAATATGTACAAGAACGTAAAGGAATATTAAAAGTCAGAGTCATCCCTGAAAATACTTACACCTCTGTAACTAAAGAAAACCTTTTACGCGAATTAATGTTAAAGGTTGGTAATAATTTGGAAATTGATTTAGCTGAAGTTGAAGATGTGGAATATACCAGCAATAAGAAATTCCAGCTTTTAATTCAAAAAATAAAAATTTAAGCATAAAACCGCAAAGTGAAACAGCTCATTCAAAACTTTAAAACAGGAAAATTGTACGTTGATGAAGTACCACTCCCTTCTATTTCAGAAGGTATGGTTTTAGTTGAAAATAAATTTTCATTAATAAGTTCCGGTACAGAAAAGGGGACCGTAAAAATTGCAAAAGCAAATCTATTAGGTAAGGCAAAACAACGCCCCGACCTGGTTGCACAGGTATTGCAGAATATTAAAAAAGAAGGACTTTTTGCCACAATTAATAAGGTTAAAACGAAGCTTGATTCATTAAAAGCACTTGGCTATAGTACTGCAGGTACTGTATTAGCTTCCTTAGACAAAAATGGAGCATTTCAACCAGGCGATAGAGTTGCATGCGCAGGACAGGATTATGCTTCACATGCAGAAATAGTTGCCATACCACAGAATTTGGTAGTCAAAATACCAGGAAATGTATCTTTTGAAGAAGCAGCTTTTACTACACTCGGCGCAATTGCCTTACAAGGTGTGAGGCAAGCTGAACCAAAATTGGGCGAGAAAGTTTGTGTTATAGGATTAGGGCTTCTCGGTCAAATAACAGGGCAACTTTTAAAAGCAAATGGCTGTGATGTTTTCGGTATTGATTTATCCGAAAAACTGATTATTTTGGCTAATGAATTTAGTGCTTCAAAGGCGTTAAACCGAAACGATCAAAATCTTCTGGCTGCATGTGATAATTTTACAAATGGCAACGGTTTTGACAGTATTATAATTACTGCTGCAGCTCCAACAAATGACCCAATAATTCTTGCGACGGAAATTTCCCGAAAAAAAGGAAAAATAATAGTTGTAGGTGCCGTAAAAATGGACGTACCAAGAGATCCGTTTTTTTACAGAAAAGAATTAGAATTAAAAATCTCGTGCTCGTATGGCCCTGGCAGATATGATGTAAATTACGAAGAGGCAGGTAATGATTACCCACTTGCATACGTGCGTTGGACAGAGCAGAGAAATATGGAAGCTTTTCTCAACATGGTTTCAAAAGGGATGGTTGATGTGAAGCCATTGATAACTCACACGTTTAGTATTGACGAGGCAGAAGAAGCTTATGAAATAGTATTAGGCAAAAATCCTCAGCCTCATATTGGAATACTTTTGAAATATGTAGATAACGTAAAAAAGAATATTACATTCAAACGGTTAAAAAATCAGCCCATAAAGAAATTAAATGTTGGTTTTATAGGAGCCGGCAGTTTTGCCCAGAGTTATCTTATACCAAATGTAAAATCTTTTGGAGCGTCATTAGATACTGTTGTTACATCGAAAGGAATCACATCTAAAAATGTTGCCGAAAAATTTGGATTCAACGTTTGTTCTGCAGATTTAAATGATGTACTGGAAAATAAAGATATAAATACAGTTTTTATAGCAACCCCACATTCTTCACATTCTACACAGGTTATTCAATCATTAAAGGCCGGAAAAAATGTTTTTGTTGAAAAACCTTTGGCTATTTCAGAGGAACAATTAAATGAAATAATTTCAGCCAAGACCATAAATAATTTCCCTTTGATGGTCGGTTTCAATAGAAGATTTGCACCCATTTGCGTCGCGATAAAAAAAGAATTCGAAAATACATCGGAACCTCTGATAATCAATATGAGGGTGAATGCGGGATTTATTCCTAAAGATCACTGGACACAAATACCCGAAATAGGCGCTGGCCGAATCATAGGTGAAATGTGCCATTTTATTGATCTCATGCAGTTCTTTAGCGGTTCAGACCCTGTAAAAGTTTATGCTGATTGTATTCAATCAAATAATAATAAACTTAAGCCCGATGATAATATTGCTATTGTAATAAAATTCAAAGACGGCTCTATCGGCAATCTGATTTATGTTGCGAACGGGGATAAATCGTTACCGAAGGAGCACATAGAAATTTTTGGAGCAGGCAAAGCAGCCGTTATCAATGACTTTCAAAATGGAAACTTATTTAGCAATAATAAGTGCAGAACTTTAAAATCATCTGGTAAGGGTCACCAGCAAGAGGTAGAAGCCTTTTTGAGTGCACTCAATGAGGGGAATGATGCGCCAATTGATTTTCGCTCCATTTGCCTGACAACCATTACCACATTTAAGATAGCAGACAGTTTAAAAACCGGTTTACCTCAGGAAATTAAATTAAATGTTAATTAAAAAAAGATTTGAATAATATAAGCAATTTTTTTTCGGAAAAGCAGTTCCTAAATATGATAACAACCCGGTTCATTCTATCTTCAATTGATATTCATTCATCGACACATCTCGGCATTACTTTTGAATAAATTGAATCAATTAAATGAACCAAAAGAATTAATAGTTCAAGTTTAAAATGAGCCTTTGAAAATATGCAACCGGAAAAAAAATATTTTTACTACCAAATAAATAATTATTTTTCAACAAAATTGCTAAATACACTTTGAAGCCAGGCACTGACGTTATACGCATCACTAACTCATATAAAAAACGGCCATTGAATAGAATAACCATTTGTAATATTCCGGTAGATGCTTTGACTATGCGGCAGACAGTTACTTTTATTGATAATGCTATAAGAGAAAAAAGGTCAATTCATCATGTAGTAATTAACGCTGTTAAAGTTGCAAACGCACAGAAAAGTAAAGTATTAATGGATTCTATTGTGAATTGCGATATTATTAACGCAGACGGCCAGGGCATAGTGTGGGCTTCGCAGCTATTAAGAAAACCATTGCCGGAAAGAGTAGCGGGTATTGATCTTATGGAAAATCTGGTAAGACTGGCCGCAGAGAAGGGCTACCGGATTTTTTTCTTTGGAGGAATGGAAGAAATCGTCAAAAGAGTGATTGATATTTATACAAGGAAATATGGAAGTCAAATTATTGCTGGGTTCCGCAATGGTTATTTTAAAGAGGATGAAGAACCTGGGATCGCCAATCAAATTTCAAATTCAAAAGCAGATATACTTTTTGTTGCAATGAGCTCTCCAAAAAAAGAGATCTTTTTGAATACTTATAAAGATATTATTCAAACTTCCTTTATTATGGGAGTTGGAGGAAGTTTTGATGTGGTAGCTGGATTGGTAAAACGTGCTCCAAAATGGATGCAGGAGTGGGGAATGGAATGGTTTTATCGTGTAATGCAGGAACCAAGACGCATGTGGAAACGGTATTTATTTGGGAACTCCGCATTCATTTATCTGGTCCTCAAAGAAAAATATAAACAAGTTTTCAAGGGAAAAAAGCGTTCCAGGCCGATTTTATGATTGTAAAGTTCTTTAGTTATTCTGTGCAAGGAGAAAATAGTGAGTTATTTAAATAAACAATCATATCGGAGTTGAGGTATTTACCCTGCCAAAAGAGGCAACTGAACTTTGATCACTAACGCACTCATTCCATTTCTCCCGTAATCGTAAAAAAATAAATAATTATTTAAGGTGAACCGTCAATTTGAACGATATCTACAAATAACACTGATTATATTAGATTTAGTCGCATTAAATTTACTTTATTTACTCTGCCAGGTTATTTTTACTGAAAAGATTGCCTTTCGGCTATTGGATGCCTACATTCTTTATTGGGTCATTTCGATTATATTATGGCTGGTACTTTCTTTCTTTTTAAGGACCTACTCAGAAAAGATCATCATGAGTTTTGAAGCCTTCACCAAAAGAACGATCCAGGTGTACCTGCTCTGGATTATTTTTATTTTGTGTTATCTATTCTTTTCCAGAGAACTTATTATATCCCGGCTATTCATTGTTTCTACCATTTCGAGTTTCGGAATAGGGCTATTAATAAACAGGTTTATTTACCTTGGTATTCACAAATATTTCAGAAATAGTAATCAGCTTACAAAAAAGGTAATTATTCTGGGGTATAACGATACTGCGAAAAAACTCGCCAGGTATTTTGAAGAAGAAGGGTTGAATACACAGTTGGTTGGTTATATTGAAAATGATGAAAATATAAAAGAACTATCACATTATCCTGTCCTGGCCAATATTGATAATACTCTAAGGATTGCTAAAGAAATGAACATTCAGGAAATTTTTTCTACTATAACTCCGGAACAAAATAAAGATATTTATACATTAATGCATCAATCCGAGAAAGAGTGTATCAGATTTAAAATAGTACCTAACCTTTCCGTGTTCATTACCCGCGAGGTCCACATCGAATATTTCGGTGATCTGCCCATTCTTTCATTACGGAGCGAGCCTCTTGATGATGTAGGTAACAGAATTAAGAAAAGAAGCCTCGATGTGGCCGTCAGTTTTATAGCAATTGTTTTTATTCTTTTTTGGCTAATACCTATTTTAGGATTATTGGTTTTCCTGGAATCAGGATGGCCGGTTTTCTTCAAACAATTAAGGACTGGAAAAAATAAAAAGAATTTTTATTGCTGGAAATTCAGAAGTATGAAAATAAACAAGGATGCCAATTTAAAACAAGCAACACAGGATGATGCAAGAGTCACCAAAATCGGCAAGTTCATCAGGAAAACAAGCCTTGATGAGTTTCCACAATTCTTTAATGTATTTCGGGGAGAAATGAGTCTCGTTGGCCCACGGCCACACATGGTAAAACACACATCCGATTACTCAAAAGTAGTAGATGATTATATGATCCGCCAATTTATAAAACCGGGAATTACTGGCTGGGCCCAGATAAATGGTTACAGAGGTGAGATCACTAATCCTGAGCAAATAAAAATGAGGGTCAACAAAGATCTTTGGTATCTTGAAAACTGGACTTTATGGCTTGACATCCAAATTTTATTCTTAACAGTATATCATGTTTTCAGAGGAGACAAAAATGCATATTGATTATAGGTAAGTGCTCAGGGAAGAAAGAAAGCTTGTTTCAGGCTTAACTATCTTCGTTATGCAGAGATAAAATAAAAAAAAATTTAATGGCCAATCTTATTTAAATAATAATCAATATGGAAAATGATATACTAATAAAAGAACTCAATAAAATATTTATTGATGTATTTGAAGATGAATCCATTTTACTAAATGATAATACAAGCACTTCAGATATTGAGGCATGGGATTCTCTTAACCATATTCAAATGATAACTACTGTGGAAAAGCATTATAAAATTCATTTCGAACTTAATGAACTATTAAATTTCAAAAACGTAGGAGATTTATGCAAGACCATTCAGAAAAAAGTAAAATAAGTTTCAATATCAAAAATTGCATAAATATGCAAGTCTCCATCTGAATTTTAAATTAAGCTCTGTCTCAATTATAAATTGAATAAATCTTTCATGCATAATAATGGTCTCCTAAAATGCTCTTTACTTCGGTAATATATTTTCTGTTTTTAGCCGGATCTGTTTTGGTTTATTATATAATCCCTCCAAGATTAAGGAATTATTTTCTTATAATAATAAGTGCTTTATTTTACATGTATTTGAAAGCCGAATACTTGTTTATTATATTATTCATCATTATAACCAACTATTTTATAGGAATTGAAATAGGCAAGACAGAGAGCAAAACAAAGCAAATACGATTTTTAAGGTTAAGTTTATTTATAAATCTCGGGGTGCTGATTTTTTTTAAGTATTGGAATTTTGCTTTAGAAAATATTTTCCAATTCTTTGGATTGTTTCGATTGAATAGCTCTATACCCTTCCTGGACATTGCGCTACCGATTGGTTTATCTTATTATATTTTTCAAACCATTGGCTACATCTCAGATATTTACCGCGGCTCTATAAAAGCTGAAAGAAATTTTTTCAACTTTAGTTTGTTTACACTTTACTTTCCAAAGTTATTAGTAGGCCCCATTGAGCGTGCAAACCATTTTTTACCTCAACTAGCTAAAAAAATTTATTTTGATAAAGAAAACATTATTGAAGGCGCAAAAAGAATTGCATGGGGACTGTTTAAAAAATTAGTCGTTGCTGATAGAATTTCCCTCTATCAATCTGTGGTAATGGTCAATTCTCAGGAACAAAGCGGATCTACCTTATTTTTTGCCACAGTATTATATACTTTCCAGGTTTACGCAGATTTTTCAGGCTATACGGATATTGCATTGGGAACTGCAAGAATGTTTGGATTTGATTTAATGGAAAATTTTAAACGCCCGTTATTAGCCAAAAACATGGGCGATTTCTGGAGACGTTGGCATATATCGCTTTCATCTTGGGTAAATGATTATATTTTTAATCCCATTGCTTTAAATCGCAGAAACTGGGGTAAATGGGGAGTCTTTTATGCACTACTTATTAGCTTTATTGTAATTGGAATATGGCATGGAGCCTCATGGAATTATGTAGTATTCGGATTATTGCAAGCAATAGCGCTTATTTATGAAACCGTTACCAAAAAGGCAAGAAAAAAGGTTGCCAGAAGAATGCCTACTTCGTTATACAATAATCTCAGCATTATTGCTACCTTTTCATATGTAAGCTTCTCTCTGATAATATTCCGGTCGGCTACTTATAGTGAAGCAATGAATTTTTTCGAAGGCCTTTTTTCAAATCCAGGTAAACTCTTTTATGATACGCCATCAACTCTTTTATTTATGCTTTTGGGCTGCGGAATATTGCTGATACATGATTTACAAGAAGAATATAAAATAACTAACTTTTACTTATTTTCAAATAAGAGCTGGGTAGCACAGGCCGTGCCTTATGCTTTTTTAATAACTTATATTTTACTTGCTGGAGTTTTTGATGGCGGACAATTTATTTATTTTTCATTCTGATCTAACTTGTAAGGACAGACAATGCGCATTATTAAAAAAATCAAAGAGAAAAGAATTCCGCATTTCCTGAAAAATTTTCTATTATTTCTCATCATCATTTTCTTACTGGATTATTCGATAGGTAGCCTTTTGAGATACTTTTATTTTAAACAAAGTTCAGGACTGCTATACCGCACCACCTATGCCATGGACAGCACGCGCGCCGAAGTAGTGATCTTTGGATCCTCCACAGCCAATCATCATTACTATCCGAAACTTTTTGAAGATCGGTTACAAATGTCTGCTTATAATGCTGGCAGAGATGGTAACGGTATATTTTATCATACTTCAATTTTAAAATGCATACTAAAACGTTATTCTCCAAAAATTGCAATATTGGATCTTAGTACGGAAGAATTCAATAAAGATCAGGAAAGTTATGATAGAATATCTTCTTTGCTACCCTACTATGATAGCCATCCCGAAATACATTCAATCATCCAATTAAAAAGCCCCTATGAAAAATACAAACTTTTATCAAAAATATATCCTTTCAACTCTTTAATTTTTACTATTGCAATAGGAAATACGAATTACAACAAAAACAGAGAAACAACCAACGATGAGAATGGGTATCTTCCAATAAAAAGAATTTGGAATCGACCGATTGCCACGTATAGTTTTCCTAAAATGGAATTAGATACTAATAAAATAAATAGCTATAGAATTTTTATCAGGGATTGTATTAATTCCAATGTCAGATTGTACATCATAATTTCACCTAGATTTGTTAAATACTTAGGTAGGAGTAGTTCTATTGCCACTGCGAGCCAAATTGCAAATGAATTTAAAATACCATTTTATAACTTTTCCAATTGCGCTGATTTTATAAATCATCAGGAGTTTTTTGCTAATGTTCTTCATCT
>JBDTEK010000300.1:0-3615 GCA_039922575.1 Ginsengibacter sp. | reverse complement strand
AGAGCAAAAGAAACTTTATAAAGTGGTATATCTATTTTAAAAACCAACATTCTAAATAAGTTTTTTTGCCATAGAACTTACCGATAATGAATAAAAAAGACGGTCTTATTACAGACCGTCTCATTATAGTATAAGTACCAAATTATTGCTCGCAAGTTGCTCTCCAGCAGAGCTTGCTACTCTTCATTTGGCAAATCAAAATTCCATCAATATTTACCTAAAAAACCAACTATTTTTGGCCACATTGCCTTTTATTTTATTAAATGTAAATTAAAATCTTCTGATTACTTCCTCCTTACATTCTCTCAATTCTCCAGTTCTTCAACAAGATAACAATCCACCAATGCAACGACCCAATCAATATTCATCTTCATTAAAGAAAAAATCTTCCTGGCTTGGGTAATCGGGCCAGATGTCTTCAAGGCTTTCATAAATTTCCCCACCTTCATCCTCAAGTTCCTGGAGGTTTTCCACTACTTCAATAGGCGCACCACTTCTAATTGAATAATCAATTAGCTCATCTTTTGTAGCCGGCCAAGGCGCTTCTTCCAGGTGAGATGCAAGTTCTAGGGTCCAAAACATATTTTATTTGTTTTTATGAGCTTTTAAAAATTTAAAATAAGGGTTTTAATTTTCCGCAAATGTAAAAGTTAAATTGGGAAAACCAAATATTGTTTTTTTTGATAAAATTCCCCTTCAAGGAAGTGTAATTTTCTTAAATAGTTGCATTGATAGATAAAAAAATATTTGTTTTTCAAATTGCGATTTACCCTTACATTTAACCATGCTAAAAGCAAACGGAATTTTTAAAAATTATGGCACGCTTCAAGTGTTAAAAGGAGTGGACATAGAAATTGCAAAAGGCGAAATTGTGAGTATTGCCGGTTCTTCTGGCGCGGGCAAAAGTACATTGCTTCACATTTTAGGTACGCTGGATAATGCAGATAAAGGCGAAATTTTTCTTGATGAGATGAAAGTAAGCCAGCTAAAAGGGAAAAAATTGGCTGATTTCCGCAATCAACACATTGGATTTGTTTTTCAATTTCATCATTTACTTCCTGAGTTTTCTGCATTGGAAAATATTTGCGTTCCGGGTTGGATCGCCGGACGAAAAAATAAGGAAATTAAAGAAAGAGCCTATCAGTTGCTGGAATTGTTGAATCTGAAAGACCGGTCGGAACATAAGCCAGGTGAGCTTTCTGGTGGCGAACAACAACGGGTGGCAGTAGCGCGCGCTTTGATCAATAACCCATCTATTGTGATGGCAGACGAGCCGACGGGTAATCTTGATTCGGCCAATGCCAAAGAACTTCATAATCTTTTTATTGATTTGAGAAACCGTTTTCAGCAAACGTTTTTAATAGTAACCCACAATGAAGAACTGGCACAATTAAGCGATAGAATATTGCACATGAAAGATGGGAAAATTATTAATTAATTCACAATACTTTTTTTGAAATAACTATTTTAAATGAAAAAGGCTCTTTTAACTGTTGTATTATTAATCTTTTCCAACACATTTATGACGCTTGCATGGTATGGCCATTTAAAGTTGAAAGAAATGAATAAACTGGTTGGTGTTAGTTTATTCGTAGTCATTTTACTCAGTTGGGGTGTAGCATTTTTTGAATATCTTTTTCAGGTACCTGCCAATAGAATTGGTTTTAATGAAAATGGCGGTCCGTTTACCTTGTGGCAGTTAAAAGTGGTTCAGGAAGTAATTACACTTACTGTCTTTACGATGTTTATGCTCTTCTTTTTTAAAGACCAACCTTTAAGGTGGAACCATTTGATAGGATTTGGATTATTGATTTTGGCAGTATTTTTTCTTTTTAAAAAATAAAATTGTTCGTTAGTGGCAACCGAATAATACCTAATATATTATCTGGTAACTTTTTGCCCAATTCCTTTTTTTTGATTTTACTTTGCAGGCAATAAAATCTAAAAATGATAAAGGAGAAAATATTGGTAATAGGCGCCTGCGGCCAGATAGGTGTGGAGCTAACTCTCGCATTGCGGAAAGTTTACGGCGGTGCTAATGTGGTAGCATCGGATCTGCGGGAAGAGAATGAATTACTAAAAGGCACTGGCCCCTACGTAAGCCTCGATGTTATGAATAAGGAAATGCTGCATGTGCAGGTAATACGGCAAAATGTTACCCAGATATATCTGCTTGCCGCTATACTATCCGCCACCGGCGAAAAAAACCCTAACCTTGCCTGGCATTTGAATATGCAAAGCCTTTTGAACGTTTTAGAAATAGCAAAAGATGAGAATATTCATAAGGTTTACTGGCCCAGCAGCATTGCGGTTTTTGGGCCTACTTCTCCAAAAAAAGACTGCCCTCAACAAACCATAATAGAGCCCATAACTGTTTATGGCATCAGCAAATATGCAGGCGAATTCTGGTGTAATTATTTCTATCACCGGTATAAAGTGGATGTTCGCAGCATAAGATATCCTGGATTGATAAGTTACAAAAGTGCGCCTGGTGGTGGCACTACAGATTATGCAGTGGAAATCTTTTACGATGCCGTCAATGATAAGAAGTATGATTGCTTTTTAAAAGAAGATACTTATCTGCCTATGATGTATATGCCGGATGCCATTCGGGCTACGATTGAATTAATGGAATCTCCCGCTGAAAAGATAACTGTTCGTACTTCGTATAATATTTCCGGCATGAGTTTTTCGCCGAAAGAAATAGCAGCGGAAATAAAAAAGCACATTCCTGATTTTACTATGAAGTATGATCCCGATTATCGTCAGCCAATTGCCGAGAGCTGGCCTCAAAGTATTGATGATACAGTGGCAAGAAATGATTGGGGATGGAAACCAAATTTTGATCTGAAATCAATGGCTAATGACATGTTCTTAAATCTACAAAATAAGTGAAAGAATTAATTCAACATATTCAAAAAAGGTATATTTAAATACGTACAGGAAATCGGGAAGGTTACATTATATGCTTGCATCCATTACATGCACGAACCCAAAGCATTATATTTTAATTTAAAAAATATGGTCTCATATTTGCGGTTGAGAATTTTTCTCTTTGAAAACTTTACTAATCCCAATCATTAAAAACAACAAAAAAACAAACAAAATGAAAAAAGTAATCTTAGCAGTGGCCGTTATTGCGTTTTCAGCGGTATCTGCACAGGCACAGAATGCTGCAAAATCAACTACTGTAAGTATTGGAATCAATGCAGGCATACCTACAGCTTCTCCTTCTATCTATTCGATAGCTTATGGGGCAGACCTTCAGGCAGATTTTGCGGTTGCTCCTACCACGAAAATTACAGCAAGCGCCGGTTATGAAAACTATTCATTAAAATCTAAGTACGGAAGTGGCAGTACCTATTTTATTCCGGTTTTAGGAGGTGCGAAGTTCTTTCTTGGTTCTGAAAACAAATTGTACGGACACGCTCAATTGGGTTATGGGTTTGCCAAAGGTGGCAGTGGTGCTTTTGCATATGCTCCCAGCCTTGGATATTATTTTAGTCCAAACTTTGATGGTTCTATTAAATATCTTGCTTTTAGCAAAAACAGTAGTACGCTCGGCTCTGTAAATCTTCGTCTGGCTTACAACTTTTAATTGCACAATTTTTCAAA
>JBDTEK010000299.1:0-7218 GCA_039922575.1 Ginsengibacter sp. | reverse complement strand
CAATGGAATAACAGATTTTTTAATTGAGACACACTATTTTAACCCTTATTGTTAAACAAAAAAGGTTTCAAAAACCTTTTTTGTTTGTAGGTGCCATTAATGAATTTCCGATCTATAATAATTCAGTGAGCTGCTCTTGTACGGTATCGGAGCCCGATTGAAATAATTTTTACAACTGGAATTATATAATTGATACTTTTGCGCAGAAAAAAATGAATTAACAGCAAAAACAAAAATCAACTTTATGAAAAAGGTATTTCTTTTCTTATTTGCATTTATCTGCCTTGCACTGGCGGGAGTAAACGCACAGACTTATGAAACAGCATTAGGCGCTAAGTTTTATACCGGCGATGCCTCAATCGGCGGCATTAATATAAGACATTCAACCGCAACTAATACTGCACTGGAAGGTTCCTTGCTTTTTTATAGCGGAGGTATCGGTATTGAAGGATTGTACGAATACCAGGCGCCCGTAAATGGTGCTGAAGGGTTACAGTATTTCGTAGGCGGCGGCGGATTACTTGGTTTTGGAACCGGTAATCATAGTGGCACTACCTTTGCACTGCGCCTGACAGGTGGCCTCGATTATAAATTTAATGATGCGCCTATCAATGTAAGCCTGGGACTGGATCCCTTTTTCCAACTTTCACCTAGTACCGGTTCTCACCTGGCCATAGGTATTGGATTACGTTATATACTTAAATAACAATAAAACTTTTATATAAATAATTCCCGGCCACAGTGCCGGGAATTTGATTTCCATCATAAGATTGAAATTAATGCGAAAAAAAATAATTGATTTAATAGATTTTTTTTATCCTCCTTTCAAAAAAATACTGCCGTTACAAACTTTTCGATATGCCGTTTGTGGCGGAAGTAATATGTTGCTTGATATTTTTTTGTTTTATATCAGCTTTAATTATATTCTGCAAAAGCGAATACTTAATCTTGGTTTTATTTCACTAAAACCTTATAATGCCGCGTTAATAATGTCGTTTTGTATTACTTTCCCACTTGGTTTTTTATTATCCAAATACATTGTTTTTAACGCTTCTTATCTACGCAGCCACATTCAACTAGTGAGGTACATGCTTATTGTGGCGATAAACCTCTTTTTAAATTATGCCATATTGAATGCAATGGTTCAATTCTTTCATTTTTATCCAACGGTATCTAAAATCTTTGCAACCGTCATTATTGTTACATTCAGCTATCTTTCTCAAAAGTATTTCACTTTTAAAACGAATTAATTATACAACCAACTCATTAAACCTGCCATTTTTTCATTTTTTCTCCATTGGCATAAACCTTGTCATTTAAATTTTAATCATTTAAAAATTTATAAGTTATGGCAAAAATTATCGGTATTGACCTCGGGACTACTAACAGTTGCGTGGCCGTGATGGAAGGCAGTGAACCCGTAGTGATAGCAAATGATGAAGGGCGCAGGACAACCCCTTCAGTGGTAGCTTTCCTAAAAAACGGCGAACGTAAAGTGGGTGATCCCGCAAAAAGGCAGGCCATTACTAATCCTATTAATACCATTATGAGCGTGAAACGTTTTATGGGGCACAAATGGGATGAAGTAACTACAGAAGCGCAACACCAAAGTTACAAATTAGTAAAAGGTGATAATGATACAATTAGAATTGATATTGAAGGCAGGCAATATACACCACAAGAAATTTCCGCAATGATCCTTCAAAAGATGAAGAAAATATCGGAAGATTATTTAGGCCAGGAAATTACCGAAGCTGTAATTACTGTTCCTGCTTATTTCAATGATTCGCAAAGGCAGGCAACAAAAGAAGCCGGTGAAATTGCCGGATTAAAAGTTCGCCGTATCATTAATGAACCTACGGCAGCAGCTTTGGCTTATGGTTTAGATAAAAAAAGTATTGATCAAAAAATAGCTGTTTTTGATTTAGGCGGCGGTACTTTCGATATTTCTATTCTTGAATTAGGAGATGGTGTATTTGAAGTAAAATCTACTAATGGTGATACACATCTTGGAGGCGACGATTTTGATAAATTGATTATGGATTGGCTTGCTGGTGAATTTAAGAAGGATGAAGGCATTGATCTTCAAAAAGACCCAATGAGCTGGCAGCGCTTGAAAGAAGCTTCAGAGAAAGCTAAAGTTGAACTATCTTCTTCAAGTGAAACAGAGATCAATCTACCCTACATCACCGCAGTTGATGGCGTTCCTAAACATTTGGTTAAAAAATTGACACGTGCCCATTTTGAAAAAATGGCTGACGATCTTTTTGCCCGTTGTTTAAAGCCTTGTGAAGCTGCATTAAAAGATGCCAATCTTACCGTAAAGGATATTAATGAAGTTATTTTGGTAGGTGGTTCCACCCGTATTCCAAAGGTGCAGGAACTGGTAGAAAATTTCTTTGGAAAAAAACCGCATAAAGGTGTAAATCCTGATGAAGTAGTTGCCATTGGCGCAGCAATTCAGGGTGGTGTTCTTACCGGTGAAATCAAAGATGTTTTATTACTCGATGTTACGCCACTTTCCTTAGGTATAGAAACAATGGGCGGCGTAATGACAAGGTTGATTGACAGCAATACAACCATTCCTTCCAAAAAGACTGAAGTTTTTTCTACTGCAAGCGATAATCAGCCTGGTGTACAAATTCATGTATTACAAGGCGAGCGCCCTATGGCTTCGCAAAATAAAAGCCTGGGTACTTTTAATCTTGATGGTATTCCACCTGCTCCGCGTGGGGTTCCACAGGTAGAGGTTACTTTTGATATAGATGCCAATGGTATTTTGAATGTTTCAGCAAAAGATAAAGGAACCGGAAAATCGCACAATATCCGCATAGAAGCAGGCAGCGGATTAAGTAAGGATGAGATTGAAAAAATGAAGAATGAAGCAAAAGCAAATGAGGCGTCTGATAAATTGGCAAGAGAAAAAGTGGATAAAGTAAATCAGGCTGATAGTTTAATTTTCCAGACTGAGAAACAATTGAAAGAATATGGTGATAAAATTTCAGCCGATAAAAAAGCGCCGATAGAAACCGCTCTTTCAAAATTGAAAGAAGCGTATAAAACTCAGGATGTAAGCGCCATAGATCCGGCTGTTGCTGAATTAAACGCTGCATGGACCACCGCAAGCGAAGAGATGTACAAGGCTACCCAGGAAGCAGGCGCTAATGCAGGTGGAGGAAACGGCCAGCCGAACGCACAACAGGAACATGGCGAAAATGCAGGTGCTGAATCCAGTGCCAGTGCAAATGACAACGTTACTGATGCGGAATTTGAAGAAGTAAAATAAAGAGGTTTTATATTTTTATGAAGAGGTTGAATTATTTCAGCCTCTTTTTTTATGCCTTTTCTGATTTAAAAAAATACATTTGCACTAATCTTAAAAGAATTATTAATTCCATTTCCCAATAAAGAACTATGTTTCAAAGAAAACTAAAATTATTAATCGTTATTTTGGCAGGATCATTTATTTTTTGTCAAAATGGAAACAGCGCTTCCTTTATTTACCCATTACCTGCGCCTGTATTAAATAATAAAATTGATAAAAATGATTTTTTAAAGCCTTCTGTTTTTGTAAATTTATCTTCAAAGGAGTTCACTTCATTAACAGGTCAAAAGTTGAGCTTAATAGAAAAGCTTTATTTTAAGTCGGTTCAAAGGAAATTGAGAAGAGAATTAAAAAAGAATCCGGATGTTATTATTAGTAAATATTACGCTCAAAAGACAGGAAAATTTGAGCTGGATCCGTTATGGTTCATTATAGGCACCATTATAGGCCCGGTTGGAGTTTTATTTGCATTCATCAGCAAACACATTAAGGCAAAACGAAAAAATGATATTATATCTGCAGCATTAGGATGTGTGGCTTTTATTTTATGGTTTGGTTTTCTGTTTGTTTTTTAAGCTTTTCGTCTTAAGCTTTCAGCCTTCACGAATAAAACGATTTTGAATGACCATCCATTTTTATTTACGATATCACACACATTTTGGGCAAACGCTTTTAATTTCCGGCAACAATCAGTTTTTAGGTGATAATGATCTTTCAAAGGCGATAGAGCTTTCTTATTATAATGATGATTTCTGGCATCTTCAAATTAATTTTCCTGACAATTTTGATGATAAAATTCATTACAATTATTTCCTGAAAGATGTTGATGGTGCGCAAATCTTCGATGGAGAAGAGAACCGTTATATTGATGTGTCTAAAGGCAAAAGAGAAAAATATACGATATTTGACACCTGGAATTCGCCTGGGAATATTAATAACGTATTCTTTTCAGGCGCTTTTACAAAGGTCTTATTGCCTTCCCTTACCAAAGTAAAAATTACAGCTCCAAAAAATGTTTCGCACGAATTTAGAGTGAAAGCGCCTTTGCTAAAACAAGGGGAAATCATCTGTTTATGTGGCTCTACACAAAACTTAAAAAACTGGGATACAACAGATCCGATATTATTGACTCCAAAAAATAACTGGTTTGTAGCACAGGTGCATCTACAGGAAAACGAATGGCCGGCTAGTTATAAGTATGGAATTTATAATTTTTCTGAAAAGATTTTTGTACGTTTCGAAGAAGGTGAAAACCGCATTTTGCAAAAGCAGGAAGATCATTCTGCCCTCACCATTTTAAATGATGGATTTGTGAAATACAATGCATCCTTATGGAAAGGTGCGGGTGTATCAGTTCCCGTTTTTAGTTTACGGTCTGAAAAGAGTTTTGGAGTGGGAGAATTTGCTGATATTAAATTATTAATTGATTGGGCAAAGCAAACGGGGCTTCAGCTCATTCAATTTTTGCCCATAAATGATACCACTGCGCAACACAATTGGCGTGACTCTTACCCTTATTCCGTCATTTCTGCATTTGCATTGCATCCATTGTATATTAACCTTGAAAAAGTAGCTGGCAAGAAATTCTTTCCCATATTAAAATCATTAAAGAAAAAGAAAAAACAATTAAATGCTCTGGCAGAATTTGATTATGAGCAAGTGATGAAATTTAAGCTGGCAATTTTAGAAGAATTGTATGAAGCGCAGAAGGATGAATTTAAGAACAACATTGATTATTTTGGATTTTTTGAATTGAACCGTGATTGGCTGGTTCCTTATGCGGCATTTTCTTATCTGCGCGATAAATACAAAACATCGGATTTTACAAAATGGAAAACACATTCTACCTATAAAGAATCTTCTATTCAAAAACTTGCTGAGCCTACACAATCTCATTACGATAAGATCGCTTTTTTTTATTTTGTGCAGTTCCATTTGCATTTGCAAATGAATGAAATTGCTAAGTATGCACACAAAAATCACATTGTTTTAAAGGGAGATATTCCAATTGGCGTTTATCGTTATGGTTGCGATACGTGGATGGATCCATCACTTTATAATATGGATCAACAGGCAGGAGCGCCGCCTGATGATTTTGCCGTAAAAGGCCAAAACTGGGGTTTTCCCACCTATAACTGGAATAATATGAAGCAGGATAATTACCAATGGTGGCGCCGGCGTTTTGACCAGATGAGTAATTATTTTGATGCTTTTCGGATTGATCATATTCTTGGATTTTTCAGAATATGGAGTATCCCGATAAATACTGTTGAAGGTATTTTGGGCATATTTGTTCCCGCGATTCCGGTTGATATATCTGAATTTTATTCACAAGATATTTGGTTCGATCATGATCGTTATTGCAGTCCATTCATAACTGACGAAATAGTTCATGATATTTTTAATGAGAAAGCTGATCAGGTAAAAGAAGACTTTTTAATTCGATTGGAAAATGGAAATTATGCGTTAAAAGATTTTGTAAATAAGCAGGTGAAAGCCGCTGATTGGCTGAAAGATAGTGACGATGATATCTTAAGACAAGGATTATTTGATTTAATAAATAATGTCATTTTAATTGAAGAAGAAAATTCAGGTGGAAAAAAGTTTCATTTCCGCATTGAAATGGAAAAAACATCTTCTTTTTTGCAATTGGAATATCACACTCAACAGCAATTGAAGAAATTGTATGTCAATTACTTTTACCGACGGCAAGATGATTTTTGGAGAAAAGAAGCATTGGAAAAACTTCCTTCCTTAAAGCGAAGCACGAATATGCTGGTATGTGGTGAAGATCTGGGAATGGTGCCGAAATGTGTTCCGGAAGTGATGAAAAGCATTGGCATATTAAGCCTTGAAATAGAAAGAATGCCTAAGGGTGATACCGAATTTTTCCATCCTAATGATGCGCCCTATTTATCTGTAGTTACCCCTTCCACACACGACATGAGCACCATCCGCGGGTGGTGGGAAGAGGACAGGGAAACAACTCAAAGATTTTATAACCACATGCTTGGACATTATGGTGAAGCACCATTTTTTTGTGAAGGATGGATCAATAGAGAGATTGTTCTGCAACATTTATATTCACCGGCTATGTTGACAATTTTTCAAATGCAGGATCTTATTGGAATTGATGACAAGCTACGTTGGCAAAATCCAAATGAAGAAAGAATCAACGTTCCGTCTGATCCGGACCATTACTGGCATTATAGAATGCATATTGATCTTGAGAAACTATTACAAGAAAAAGATTTTAATGAAGTGATCAAAAAGTATGTAATTGAAAGTGGTAGAAATAATTTATTTGAATCTAAAGTAAGTCCTGCAGGTTTTGAAAACCTGTGAAGTGCCAACTCTGAAATGCAAATCATGTCAATTTAAAATACTTCACCCTGAAACAGAAATCTCTGTAAAATGATCTAACTTCCTCGAAAATTAATGATGATGAAGGAAGATCTTCTGCAATACATCTGGAAGTTTCAATATTATAATAGCAATGAATTGCGTTGTACCAAAGGCGATGATATCTTAGTCATCAATCCCGGTACTCATAATTATAACCAGGGGCCCGATTTTAAAGAAGCAAGGGTAAAGATTAATGATACTATCTGGGCGGGTAATATTGAGCTGCATATTAATTCTTCTCACTGGAATTTGCATCATCATTCTTCAGATAACAATTACAACAATATTATTCTGCATGTAGTATGGCAGCATGATGTAGAAATAAAGGATGTTTCCGGAAATAATTTGCCCACCTTAGAATTACAAAGCAGGGTATCTAAAATATTACTGGAAAAATACCGCCAATTAATGCAAAACTCAAAATTTATTGCATGTGAAAATCAGCTTCAGCAGGTTAATGAATTAACCATGAGCCATTGGAAACAGCG
>JBDTEK010000298.1:0-7110 GCA_039922575.1 Ginsengibacter sp. | reverse complement strand
TGGGATTACCCTGCAAATACCCGTGGCTATACGCAAGGATTAATAATGGAGTTGATAAAACCAAAGTGGGAACTGAGAGGTTCGTCAACGCTCCTTCCCGATATTGCCAATGGCCCGGACATGGATTATAATTGGGTTAAATCCAATGCGACCACATTGGAATATGTTCGTAGATGGAACATGAATAAACATGCAGGTGCTATACGGGGAATGCTCTTTTATCAGACTTCTAAAATGCCGTCTTATTCCAATGCCAGAAAGTTGCTTCTTGACGGAGACAGTAGTGCTTTGAGTATTATTGAAGGCAAGGAAAAAGCCCCTTCATCATATTATGGTGGCAGTAAACACGGATTTAGCATTAGCGCGGATCAGGAATTAACCAATGAAATTGGTGTTTTTGCGCGCGCAGGATGGAACAATGGAAAACATGCCACCTGGGTATTTACTGAGGTGGATCAAAGCGCATCATTAGGAGCTACCATCTTAGGAAAAAGCTGGAAGAGGCCGCAAGATGAAATTGGCATTGCAAGTGTTCTGGGCGGTATTTCAAAAGATCACCGCAATTATTTAAAATCCGGCGGTTACGGCTTTATGCTCGGCGATGGCGATCTGAATTACGGCCATGAATTAATGTTTGAAACCTATTATAAAATACAATTGCACCAATATTTTTCTCTGACTTTGGATTATCAATTCATCAATAATCCCG
The DNA here is from genome assembly GCA_039922575.1 of Ginsengibacter sp. Taxonomy (GTDB): domain Bacteria; phylum Bacteroidota; class Bacteroidia; order Chitinophagales; family Chitinophagaceae; genus Ginsengibacter. Next base: position 6,401 of record JBDTEK010000298.1, on the reverse strand, counting down.
GCTATAATAAAGACCGGGGGCCGGTGCATGTTTTGGGAGTGAGAGGTCATGTAGCGTTTTAAGTTTTTTTGCAACCCTTTTTTGTTGAAAATGTTTGATTAATAAGGGAACGAAATTTTTAAGGTTGACAGTAAATCTGGCTTATTAAATCATTGCCCTGCGAATCAATTTATATGTGGTACCAGTTTCTCAATATTCTTTTCATTGTATTTCACACAGCATTTACTCTATTCAATATGGTTGGGTGGATTTTCAGTAGTACCCGAAAATGGCATTTAATTACATTTTTACTAACAGCCTTTTCCTGGTTTGTGCTGGGCATTTGGTATGGATGGGGATATTGCTTTTGTACACAATGGCATTGGGAAGTTCGACACAAACTGGGTTACGAGGATCATTCAAATTCCTATATTCAGTTTCTTATTTTTAAATTAACGGGGATTAGCTTTCCAATCCGGCTTGTAGAAATTATTACCCTTATCGTTTTCCTGATAAGTTTTTTGTTGAGTGCGTGGCTAAACATAAAAGACTATCGTACAAAAACAGCAGCGATGAAGGAATAACAGAAAACGAATAGGCATCTACAAAATAAAAATAATAATGCCACTACTTTATGAATTTAAACCCCATAAAAAGCTCGTATAATTTTCCAGATTATGGTTGAAAGTTAATTGTCTTAAATAAATGGAAATGACAATGGAAGTTGTTATTTCTCCTTCATTTCTACTACACCGCTTTTGCTTTCTGGTGCGACAGTATCCATCATCTGCCGTGTATAATTGAAAAAGAATAGTGCCGTAAAGTCTTCAGGGTTTTTTTCTATTACCTTTTTAAAAGATTCATTTGCTTTGGCAAACGAATTATTAAGATAGTAGGAAATTCCATCATTAAAAACAGAAAGGGTGGATGTTTTAATTTGCAATTCTTCCGGGGTATTGCAACTGAAACATTCGTGAACATTGATGGAATGATTCTTTCCCTTTAGTTGTACCAACCCAAGATTGCGCAAAAGAAATTCTTCTTTATTCTCAATTTGCTGAAGGCTGGCTTCACTCAATAAAATGTTTGCTTTATAATGTTTGGTAAGGCTTTCTACTCTTGAAGCGGTGTTCACGGTATCAGAAATAGTACAGGCATCCATTCTGTCAAAATCTCCTGTAATACCCATTATAAGAGGGCCGGTATGCATGCCTATACCTATTTGTATTATTGGTTTATTTTTTTGCCTGCGGATGGTATTAAATTCCTGAATTTCTTTCTGCATGGCGATGGCGGCATGTAACGCATCACTTGCATTTAGCGGAAAAATAGCCATAATGGAATCGCCAAGATACTGATTGATAAAGCCATTATTTTTTCTTATTACAGGTCCCATTCGTGCATTCAATAAACATATAAATGCGAAAGTCTCTTCAGGAGTCATTTGTTCAGAAAGACTTGTGTAATTACGAATATCGGTGAAAAGAACCGTAACGATTTTTTCTACCTGGTCTCCCAATTTTACATCAGTGATCACGTTATGGCCTAAAGATTTAAGAAATTGATAAGGTACAAACTTTCCGGTTGCCTCAAATATTTTCCTCATAGCTTCTTCTTTTTCTTTGGCTTCGCGAATGTTTTTTTCGTAGAGTAAAGAACTTTCAATTGCTGATGAAGATTGCAGCGCCAGTGTGGTTAGCAATTTTAATGAAGCTGCAGTGTATTTATCTGTCTCATTGCTGGCAAGAATGATGGCGCCCATGATGCGGTGCTTTACTTTCAAAGCGGAATAGATAACTGATTTTACTTCGGGCAAAATAATTCCTGCTTCTGCAATTGATGAGATATCACTTACAATTTCCGATTGCCCGGTTAAAATAATATTAAGTAATAAAGCTAACCGGCTGTTTATTTTTTCCTGCCCGAAGAATAAATGGCCGTCTGATGCTTCTACAACTAATTGTTTTTTCTCATCATCCCATAGGATGACTACCCCATAATCCGATTGAATCACATGGCTGGCTTCAGCCAATGTAATTTCCGAAATGGCTTTGGCATCAATGGTCCTGGCTAATTTTTCTGTAAAATTGAAAATCAGGTTGATTTCCTGATATAAATTTAAAACTTCATTTCCTAATTTCTTTCTTTCGTCTTCTTTCCTCAATAAATGGCCAAGAAGGTCCGCGATAACCATTCCATGTTCGTCACCTTTTACCCATCCTAAAATTTCATTTTCAAACAGAACTGGATAGTCAAATTCTTTAATAGCTCCAAACGATTCTAATAATATTTTTCCATCTTCATCTTCAATGCGGATAACGGCATCTAATTGTTTAATTAGTAATGACACTATTCCTGAAGTATCATTTTTTTTACCGAGAATATTTTTCAACCTTATTTTAGACATTTTTATTTCGGACTTTAATAATGTGATGTGCTTTTAAAATCCAAGGACTTCTTTTGCTTTATTGAGGATCATTTCAGGGTCGAAAGGTTTGGTCATATAAAGATCAGCGCCTACTTCCTGGCCTTTTTGCCTGTCAAGTTCCTGTCCTTTTGCCGTGAGCAAAACAATGAAAACTTCATGAAGCATTAATTCTTTTTTTACCCGCCGACATACTTCCATGCCATTCAATTTAGGCATCATTACATCTAAGAAAACCAATTGTGGCTTTTCGGTTTGAATAATTTCCAGTGCTTCTTCGCCATTTTGAGCTGAATAAAAATTTACTCCCTCATCTTCGAGCTCTTCCAGCGTTTGTTCAAGCAACATGCGTATATGTGCTTCGTCATCCACAATTAAAATTTTTTGTTCCATGAATTTTCTTTTTTTTTGCCTTATCCTAAATCCTCTCCAAAAGTGGTGGACCCGGAAGCCTGTAATTTTAAATTATTAAATTTTTATTTAATTCTTTTTTATTCACCATTCACCATTCCCCAATTCACCATTCACGATTGACCATTCACGATTGACCATTCACGATCCTATTGATAAATAAAAAACAAAACATTTTCCAATCCTTTTTCAAACCGTAAAGTTTTTACTATTTCCTGCTTACTTGAAAGAATGGAATTTAAAATGATAATGTCCGGTTGAGTAGCTATAGCCTTTTTTACCAGTTCTTTTCCATCGGATTCTACTACCTGGTAGCCTTTTGTTTGCAATACATCCGTTAAGGTGCGAACCGCTTCGCTGTCTTCGTCTACCACCATTACTTTTTTCTTTGATTTACCCTGTTCCAATAAGCTGCTAACGTCAGTAAATAATTGCGCAGTATCAATGGGTTTGGTTAAATATCTGTCAACACCAATTCTGAAGCCTCTTGATTTGTCCTGGATAATGGATAAAATAATGATGGGAATATCCATTGTTTGCGGATCGTTTTTCAGTATAGCCGCCACATCAAAACCATTCATTTCCGGCATCATTACATCAAGGATTATCAGATCAGGGCGATTTCTTCTGATACATTCCAGTGCCAGCTTCCCATTGGTAGCCTGCTCTATTAAATATCCGGCCTCGCTCAATTCCTGTTCTAATAAAGACCTTATGGAATCATCATCGTCAACTACCAGTATGGTGGCATTTTTCCCGTCTGTTTTTAATTTTGAAAAAATCATTTGTTCTTTCAATTGTTTCAACAATTCATTGAGGTGGATGGGATTACCTTTTTTATCACTTTTATTTTCTGATGCAATAAAAGGCAGGGAAAAAGAGAAGGTGCTTCCTTTGCCTACTTTACTTTCAACCCAGATGCGGCCACCCTGGTGTTCCACTATTTCTTTACAGATAGGCAGCCCTAATCCGGTGCCCTTTGGTTTATCAGTAAGTGTATCTCCACCTACCTGTTTAAATTGTTCAAAGACTGCTCCATAATCTTCCGGCGCAATGCCAATTCCTGTATCGGAAATACTTACCATTACTTCATTATCTTTTTGAGATACGGTACAGGTAACATTACCGTTTTCAGTAAATTTTACTGCATTGGAAAAAAGATTAATCACCACTTGTATTAGTTTATCGGCGTCTCCAATAATGTCCGGAACATTAGGATCAATTTTTTTGACAAGCTTTATTTCTTTTTGTTCAAATAGAGAAGTGGTGGCGGCAATGGCTCTTTCTGCCACCTCTGCGAGGGATACATTTTCCTGGCTCCATTCCATTTTACCGGCCTCTATTTTGGCGAGATCAAGAACGTCATTTATCAGATGCGTTAATCTTTCTCCTTCAGAAATTACTACCTGTAAATTTTCTTTGATCTGGTTCACTGTCTTTCCTGTTTTAGGATCTGTTTGATCAACAATGGGGAATATTTTATCGCTTAATCTTTTGCTGATTATTTTGGCAAAGCCCAAAACAGAAGTAAGAGGCGTTCTCAATTCATGGCTTACTGTGGAGAGGAATGCGCTCTTGGCTTCATTGGCTTTTTCGGCCACTTTACTGGCTTTTTCCGCTTCCATTTTTGCCTGTTCCACATCTTCAAAAAGTTGGGCGTTTCGTAGCGCTACACCTACGGAAGATGCAATGGTAATCAACAACCGCTGATCACTTTCATTAAAACGGTTTTCCTGTTCAGTACTTTGTACACTCAATACGCCAATGTTTTCGTCACCCACCGGAATAGGAACACCCATGTAAGAAGCTGCTGGAATACCAATGCGTGTCACACCAAGCTGTGTTCTTAATTCCTCTACATCTTTATTAATAAGAAGTGGCTCTCCTTTTAAAATAATAGTGGAAGTAAGTCCTTCACCTAATTTCATAGGAGTCATGTCATCCCCGAATTGATATGGGAAATGAATGATTTTTGTTTTTTTGTTTAATAAAGCGAGATAAACAATATTGGCATTGAAAAGATCACGTAACTGATCGCCGACAAACTGGATCAGTTCATTCGGATTTAATTGTGAAGCCAATGCCTTACTGATGTTATTTACAGTAGTAAGTTCGGAGGCCCTTTGTTTTGCATCTGATAATAAATGAGCCGTTTCATCAAAGAGGCGCGCATTTTCCAATGCTACACTCATACTATTGGTAATTGTTGTAAGCAATCTCAGGTCAGCATCTCCGAAAGCATTTTCTTTATCAACATTCTGAAGACTAACAGAACCTTTCACAAGATCACCCACCATCATGGGAACAAAAACTGCTGATTTTGGAGGCTGGCCTTGTGTAACTCCTGTACCACCATAATTTCTTGCAATTTTAATATAGTCTTCCTTAATGTCTAATGGCCTTTTTGTTGAAATTAATTGCTTGCTGTTCCAGTTAAAAGGCCGGGGATCTACATGCTGCCGCTCCCCCTTTTCCTTTGCATAATGCCAATGCTCCAAACCTGTTTCGTGATTAAATGTGCGGATCACTAATGTTTGTGAGTCAGGAAACAAATCGCAGAGGCGGTCGCCTACTAAATTATAAATTCCCTGCATGTCCAGTTCTTTTGACAAACCTTCCTGTACACTATTAATCACCGCAAGTTCTGCAGTCCGTTGTTCTGTTTCTTTTAATAGGCGGGCAGTTTCATCAAAAAGCCTTGCGCTTTTTAAGGCCACGCTCATACTATTTACAAGAGTAGATAACAAACTTATTTCTGAGTCAGGAAATGCATTTTCCCTATCAAGATTCTGAAGGCTGATCACCCCATTTACTTTTCCGCCAGCCATCAAAGGAGCCATCACTAAGGATTTAGCTGCCTGGCCTACCACTATTGAGTTGTCATAGATCAATCTTTGTTTGTACATATCCTTATTGATGACCAGCATTTGCCCGGTGTCAATTACATGCTTTCTAAAGCCGTAAGGTTCTCTTTTTGACATTAATGTCCTGTCGCCTTTTTCGTAAGCATATTTATCTTCAATAAGATTGGATACGCTGTCATAAGTAGTAATATCAATAACCTGCGCGTTGAAAACCTCTCTTATTTTTTCTCCTACCAGATAATAAATAGCTTCTACATCCATTTTGGCAACCAGGCTTTCCTGAACACTTGTAATTACGGCAAGCTCTGCATTTCTTTGTTCTGTTTCTTTAAGTAGCCGTGCGGTTTCATCAAATAGGCGTGCGCTTTCCAGCGCTACGCTCATGCTATTGGTAAGCGTAGTAAGCAGGCTTACGTCTGATTCGGAAAATGCATTTTCATGATCGAGATTTTGCAAGCTAATAACCCCTTTCACTCTTCCATCAGCAAGCATGGGAACATAGATCTGTGATTTGGGTGTTTCACCAATTAATATCACATTTTCATACTCTTTCATGGCTGCCTCTACATTTTCATTATGCAAGAGTAAAGTGCCGGTTTGAATTACATGTTTTCTGAAACCCATTGGCTTTCTTTCGCCAATCAAAGTCCTGTCGCCTTTTTCATAAGAATATTTATCAGTAATCACGTTCCTGTTTGAATCGAATGTAACAATATCAATTA